>JAJXZN010000257.1 GCA_021780015.1 Pseudomonadota bacterium | reverse complement strand
CGCCACCCTGCATCTTCACCATCTTGATCGCCGCCGTGTGATTGCTTGCGTCGGTCGCGCCGCAGCAATCCTCCAGCAACAGACATTCGAAGCCGCGATCATTGCCCTCGCGCATCGTCGTGTGCACGCAGACGTCGGTGGTGATGCCCGTCAGCACGATGTTTTCTATGCCCTTAGTGCGCAGGATCAGCTCAAGGTCGGTGGCGCAGAACGAACCCTTGCCGGGCTTGTCGATGACGATCTCGCCGGCGATCGGCTTCAACTCGTCGATGATCTCCCAGCCGGGCTCGCCGCGCACGAGAATCTTTCCACAGGGGCCGGGATCGCCTATGCCGGCGCCGATGCGGCGCGAGCGCCAGCGCTTATTGGCCGGCAGATCCGACAGGTCCGGCCGATGCCCCTCGCGCGTGTGGATAACGTGATAGCCGCGCGCACGGGCCGCCGCGAGTAAAGCTTTGATGGGTTCGATCGGCGCGCGCGTCAGCGAGAGATCGTAACCCATCTTGTCGACATAACCGCCCTGTCCGCAGAAATCCGTCTGCATGTCGATGACGACGATCGCGGTGTTCTCAGGCCTGAGATCGCCATTGTAAGGCCAGGGATAGGGATCGGCTTCGATCGTGCTCATCTCACTCCGCCGCCTGTTTGGCCGGACCGCCGTAAAGGCGCGTCGGCTTGGGGAAGCCATAGGCCGTTCCATCCTTGTGAACGACCTCGTCCTCCCAGGGCAGCTGATAGCGGCCGGCGACGAGATCCCGCATGAAAGTATAGGGGCAATCGCCGGCGCCGCCGGCCACCGCCACCATGCCGCGATGGCCGAGCTGATAGATGTTGTTCTCGACCGCCCAATGCTTGCGCGCCTCGCGGATGAGATCGGGCCGCACCTCGGCGGTGACGATCTCGTCGGCCCGGCCGTTGCGGCTCTGCGCGAGGATCGAACCGTCGAAATTGACGATCATGCCCTCCCCCATCGAATCCGCCACGCCGTCGCTGCCGCACATGCAGACATTGGCGCTCGCCATCAGATTCTGGAAGCTGTTGGCCTGGTTGGTGAAGCGCCAGGCGTCGCGGATCGGCGCGGTGTAGCCCGCCGTGCGGATCATCAGCTCCGCGCCCTTGTAGGCGCATTCGCGCGCCATCTCCGGGAACATGCCGTCGTGGCAGATGATGAGTGCGAGCTTGACGCCCTTCGGCCCCTCGCAAATGGGAATGCCTATGTTGCCCGGCTCCCAGGGCTCGGCCGGCGTCCACGGGTGCATCTTGCGATAATAAAGCTTCAGCTCGCCCTGATCGTCTATGATGACGCCTGAATTATAGGGATTGCCGCCGGGGTTGAACTCCATCAGCGAGAAGCAGCCCCAGATGGAATTGTCGCGGCACGCCTGTTTGAAGGCGGCGATCTCCGGCCCGTCGAGCGAGCACATGATCTCCGGGTTTGTGTCCATCGACAGGCCGTGCAGCGAATATTCGGGAAAGACGACGAGATCCATCGTCCCCATATTGCGCCGCGCCTTGCGCGTCATCTCGACGATGCGCCGGGTCTGGCGCGCGAGATCCTCGCGCGTGACGACGATCGGCAGTTGCAACTGCACGACGCCAACGACAACCCCGTTCGGAGATTTGTTGAGGCCTCCTAATCCGCTCATTTCACTTCACCATGCTGAGTTCACCGGGCATATCGGCGGCCGAATGTTTGGCGCTCGAGGTCGCAATCATGATGACGAGCGTCAGGATATAGGGCGCGGCGTTGAAGAAATAATAGCCCTGGGTGACGCCGATCGATTGCAGCGACGGACCAATCGCGCCCGCCGCGCCGAACAGCAACGCCGCGCCAACGCAGCGCAGCGGACTCCAGCGCGCGAAGATGACGAGCGCCACCGCCATCAGGCCTTGGCCCGAGGAGAGTCCCTGGTTCCAGGAGCCGGGATAGGACAGCGACAGAAAGGCGCCGCCGACGCCAGCGAAGAAGCCGCCGATGGTCGTCGTCATCAGCCTGACGCCGTTGACCGAGACACCCATCGCACGCGCCGCCGCCGCACTGTCGCCGACCGTGCGCACGACAAGGCCCCAGCGCGTGTTGCGCAATGCCCAAGCAAGCGCGAAGGCGGCCGCGATGCCGACGAAGAACAGCGGATTGACGTTGAGCGCGCTTTTGAGATTGGCGCTGTCGCTCCAGAAGCCGAAGGGAATGGAATGCAGGCGCGGCGCCTGGGGCTGAATGTAAGGCTTGCCGAAAAAGAAGGCAACGCCGACGCCAAACAACATCATCGCGATGCCGACCGCGACATCGTTGACGCGCGGCAGCGAACAGATCGAGCCATGCAACGCGCCGAGCACGCAGCCCGACAGACCCGCCGCGAGCACGCCCAACCAGGGCGAGCCGGTGTGGTAGGAGATCGCGTAGGCGGTCATCGCGCCCAGCACCAGCGTGCCTTCGAGGCCAAGGTTTACGCGCCCCGACTTCTCCGTCAGGCACTCGCCGAGCGCGACGAACATAAACGGCGTCGAGACGCGGATCGCGCCGCCGAGCATGGCCACGAGTACGATGAGAGCCGGCGATTCCATCAGCGCCCCTTCGGCTTGAAGATCGAGAACCGCCCGTAGAGCGTCTCGGAAGTCAGCAGCACCACGAAGATGAGCCCTTCGAGCACCTGTACGGTCGCGTCGGGCAGGCCCATGCGCCGCTGCACGAGCCCGCCGGCGGCGACGATGCCGCCGAACATGATCGCCACCGGCGGGATCATCAGCGGATTCTGACGGGCTAGGAAGGCCACGAGAATCCCGGTGAAGCCATAGCCCGCCGCCAGCGAAGCGTTGGCGCGGCCCTGGATGGCGGCAATCTCGAAGAAGCCGGCAAGACCCGCGCAGGCGCCGGCGAGCGCCGAGCAGACCACGATGAGCCGGCCGACCGGCAGGCCTTGCGCGAGCGCGGCGCGGAAATTGCCGCCAGTGACGCGGGCGGCGAAGCCGAAGGTCGTGCGCGACATCAAAAAATAAAGCGCGACGCACAGAACGATGCCGAAGAAGAAGCCCCAATGCACCGCAGTGCCCGGCATAGGCCCGATCATATAGCTGTCGGGCAGCGGCTTGGTTGAGGGCTTGTTGGGGTTGGAGAGATCGCGCAGCGGCCCTTCAACGAAGAAATTCATGATCGCGATGCCGATATAGGTCAGCAGCAGCGAGGATATGGTTTCGTTGACGCCGCGGGCATAGCGCAGGAAGCCGCAGAGGCCGATCCAGAGGCCGCCTGCGATCATGGCGGCGAGCGCCATCAATATAAGCGTCGGCATCGGCGGTACGACGCCGATCAGCGGCGCCGCGAGCGCGGCGGCAAAGAAGCCGCCGAGCACAAGCGCGCCCTCGCCGCCGATGATGATGAGCCCGATGCGGGCGGGAATCGCCACCGTCAGCGCCGTCATGATGAGCGGCGAGGAGCGTTGTAGCGTGTTTTGCAACGAGAAGGCTGTGCCGAAGCCGCCGCGCCAGACAAGCTGCACGAACTCCACCGGCGATTTGCCGATGGCGAGCAGAAACACCATGAACAGC
>JAJXZN010000167.1 GCA_021780015.1 Pseudomonadota bacterium | reverse complement strand
CGGTGCGGGTGGGCGGATAATGTTTCGTCTTTGTCTCGTCCTGGCTTTGTGTTTCGCGGGCTTCGGCGCCGATGCCGCCGTGCGCATCAAGGATATTTCCTCGCTCCAGGGCGTCCGCGACAATCAGCTCTTGGGCTATGGTCTTGTCGTCGGCCTGCAGAATACGGGCGATACGCTGCTCAATTCGACGTTCACGGCGCAGGCGCTCGCGTCCATGCTCGATCGGATGGGTATCAATGTGCGCGGCAGTTCGATGCGCACGCGCAATGTCGCTGCGGTTCTCGTCACCGCCGATGTGCCGCCGTTTGTGACGCCGGGCACGCGCATCGACGTGACGGTGTCGTCGCTCGGCGATGCCGTCTCCCTGATGGGCGGTACGCTCGTCCTCACCTCGCTCAATGGCGTCGACGGCCAGACTTATGCCATCGCCCAGGGGCAGGTCGCTGTCTCCGGCTATGAGGCCGCGGGCCAGGCGGAGAGCGTCACCGAAAACGTACCGACCGCCGGGCGAATCGCCAATGGCGCGCTGATGGAGCGCCAAGTGCCAGGTGATCTGCAGGACGTTGGGGCGCTGACATTCGAGCTGAAGAACCCCGATTTTGCGACCGCCGAGCGCGTGACCGACGCGATCAATTCCTTCACGCAGCGCCATTTCGGCATGGCCGCGGCGCGCCAGCGCGACCAGCGTTCGGTCGATGTCGATGCGCCGCCAAATGTCAATAAAGCACGCTTCATCGCCGAACTCGGCGAACTCGAAGTCGAGCCGGATATGCCGGCGCGCGTCGTGATGGATGCGCGCAGCGGCGCTGTGGTCATCAGTCAAGACGTGCAGATTTCCACGGTGGCGGTGACCTACGGCAATATCACCGTGCGGGTGACGGAAACGCCGCAGGTTTCTCAGCCTGCGCCATTCTCGAACGGCCGGACGGTCGTCGTGCCGAATACGCAGGTCAACGTCGATCAGTCTGGCGGGACAATTGCCATCGTGCATGGCCCGAGCCTGCGCACGCTCGTCGCCGGCCTCAACCAGATCGGCCTCAAGCCGAGCGGCATCATCGCGATTCTCCAGGCGATCAAGGCGGCGGGCGCGCTACAGGCCGATCTCATCGTCGAATAGGCCTTACGTCAACAAGCCCGGCACAAGCTTCTTCTTGCAGTGTCGCGGGCGCGAAAGGCAGCAGGTCATGTGCGGTTGTGCCCTCGAGGGGTGCGGCCCGGCGACCGTGCGGATGGGAACATGCGGTACGTTTCATTTGCCCTTCTGTTCTTGTGCATCTCCGTGGCGGGGTCGCGCGCGCAGACGCGAGCGGTGGACGACAACATGGGCGCGGCGGGCGCGGCGCAAGCCGATTTTCCGGAGCAGGCGGCGCAACAGCCGGTCGATCTCCATGCCCAGTCGTTGAAGCGTCAGGCGTCTGAGACGCGCGCCAAAGCGGAGGCGCGCATGCGGGCGCTCCGCACCTTGCCGGAAGTTCGGATGTTCTGCGCCAACAATGTCTCGACGGCCGGCGCGGCGCGAATAGCCTGGCAGGCGGCAAAGCTCGAAGAGCTCGAGGCGCGTCTGCAGCAGAAAATCGCCGAGCTCGAAGCCAAGCGCGCGGAATACGAAGAATGGCTGCGCAAGCGCGACGAGGCCTTGAAAAAAGCGAGCGCCGACGTCGTCGCGATTTATACGAAGATGGAGCCGGAGGCGGCGGCCAACGAGCTTGCCCAGATGGACGACACGATGGCCGCAGCACTTCTGAGCAAATTGAACACGCGCGTCGCAAGCTCGATCCTTGGTCAAATGGATCCGGCCCGCGCGGCGCAGCTCACCGATAAAATGGTAGGCGTCAACACCGGCGACGGGAAAAGATCTTGATGCGATCATTGCTACGACCAATGCTTCTCTTGGCCGGCTTGCTGCTGTTGACGGGCTGCGCCGGCGATCTGAAGGAAATCGGCCGCGAGCCGCAAATGAGTCCCGTCGGCACGGGGCTATCTGCGGATGTAGCGCCGATGCCAACCTCGGTGTTCGCGCAAAATGGCCGCTCGACGTCCGGATCGATATGGGACGGCAGCCGGTCCGATATTTTCAGCGATCCGCGTGCCTCGCGCATCGGTGACGTGATTACCGTGAATATTTCGATCAACGATAGCGCCGTTTTCGGCAATTCGAGCGGCCGCGACCAGAATTCCGAAGTCAAGGGCGGACTAAACTATCAGGTCCAAAACAGCGGCGGCCAGACCCAATGGTATCCGCAATATGACTTCACCTCGTCGTCCACTGAGCAGGGCCAGGGCTCGATCGATCGTTCGGAGAAAATTCAATTGTCGGTCGGCGCGGTCGTCACCGATGTCCTGCCGAACGGCAATCTTATCGTCAGCGGTTCGCAAGAGGTGCGTGTCAATTACGAATTGCGGGTGCTGAATATTGCCGGTATCGTTCGGCCGCGCGACATCTCGAAGGACAATACGATCGCCTATAACAAGATTGCGGAGGCGCGCATTTCCTACGGCGGCCGCGGCCGCATCATGGAAGTGCAGCAGCCTGCCGTAGGTCAGCAGATTTACGACCGGTTCAAGCCGCTGTGATGCGATGAAGATTTCCGCCCTCATAAACGGTCTTTTTCGAAAGAAAGCGAGCGCGGCAGCGCCCGTGACCGAGGGCGCGGAAGAGGGGGGCGAGGAAAGTCCGCCGCCGCCGCAACTGTTTCCGGCCCTGATTCCCTGGCTTCTGACCATGGCGGGGATGAGTGTCATTGCGATTATCATCGGCGCGGTGGTCGGGCTTACGATGATAAGCTCGGCGCGCAACGAAGCGCGCAACCTCGTCGCCGCGCAAGAGCGCGCAGCGCCCGACGCAAGTCTGATCGCCTTGCCGCCGATCATTACCAATCTCGCCGATCCGTCCAATGCCTGGGTGCGGCTGCAAACGGCGATTGTCATCGACAAGAAGTCGACGACAAAGCCGGAGGTCATGGCTGCGGAAATTGCCGACGACATTCTCGGTTTCATGAAAACGGTGACGCTCGCGCAGATCGGCGGCGCCAGCGGCCTTCAGCATTTGCGCGAGGACTTGACCGAGCGCGCCGTGATCCGCTCGCGGGGGCACGTCCGTGAATTGATCATCCAAACCTTGGTGGTGCAGTGAAGCGCCTGTCTCTTGCTCTGGCGCTGCTGCTCGTCCCGGCAACGGCCGCGCTCGCGCAGACCCCGGACCTCAATACTTTGATCCCGCAGGGCGGCGGCACCGGCGCGGCGCGGATCATTCAATTGGTCGCGCTGCTGACAGTTTTGTCGGTCGCGCCCGGCCTTTTGATCATGGTTACGAGCTTCACCCGATTCATCGTCGCGCTGTCCTTCGTGCGCTCGGGGCTCGGATTGCAAAGCACGCCGGCCAATCTGGTGCTCATCAGTCTGGCTTTGTTCATGACCTTTTACGTCATGGCGCCGACCTTCGACCGTGCCTGGCAGGACGGCGTCCAGCCCCTCATGGACAATAAGATCGACGAAAAGGCCGCTTTTCCGAAAATCATCGAGCCGTTCCGGCAATTCATGCTCAAGCAGGTGCGCGAC
>JAJXZN010000303.1 GCA_021780015.1 Pseudomonadota bacterium | reverse complement strand
CGCTTCACCGCCAGCTATGACGCGAAAAATCCGACCGGCGGCACGAGCGCACCGCCGACCATCGCCATGCTCGTGTCTCAGCCCGGCATCAGCCAAAATCTGCTTCTAAGCATCGCCAATCTCAGGCAGGGGGGATCGTAAGTCATGCAGTCCGGTCCTTATGTTTCGCTTTCGGCGCAATTGACGCTGGAAAAGCGGCTTGAATCCCTTGCGTTAAACGTCGCCAATATGAACACGGTCGGCTATCGCGCCGCCGGCGTCAGTTTCCATACTTACGTTTCGCGCAGTGGCGATGCGCCCGTGGCCTATGCGACAGCCGGCAGGGATTACATTACCCGCACCGAAGGGCCGCTGGAGCGGACCGACAACCCGCTCGATGTCGCCGTCCAAGGCGAGGGATTCCTGGCGATCCAGACACCCGGCGGAACCGTCTATACGCGCGACGGCCGCATGCGCATGCGGCCGACCGGCGAACTCGAATCGCTGGCCGGGCATCCGATTCTCGATGCCGGCGGTACGCCGCTCATTCTCGATCCGACCGCCGGGCCGCCGGTGATCGGCGGCGACGGCATGATCAGCCAGGGCGGCGAACAGATCGGCGCCATTGGCCTTTTCCAGATCGCTCCGGGCGCGAAATTCACCCGCTATGAGAATTCCGGCGTCATTCCCGATAAGCCGGCGACGCCGATCCTCGATTTCAACACCAACGGAATCGTCCAAGGCCATGTCGAAGGCTCGAACGTCAATCCGATCCTCGAAATGGCCAAACTGATCACGATCGAGCGCGCCTTTGAAAGCATCTCCGGCGGCGCAGAAAAAAATGAAAACACGTTGAAGGATGCGCTCCCGATTCTCGGCGGCACGTCTTGAGCACCTGCGCGGCGGCGGCACGATGACGGCCCTGACGCGACTGGAAGAGGCTGTCAATTACGGCCTCGAAGAAATCGGCGATTTGCGCGTCGGCGGCTTCGTCAGCGAAGTCGCCCCCTCGCATTACCGCATTGCCGGCCTGTCGCACTTCCTCAAGCTCGGCGAATGTGTCGGCCTGCAGCATGGCAGCCAAACCCAGCTGGGCGAGGTTGTCCGCATCGATCCGTCGGGCACGACGGTCAAGAGTTTCGACGCCAATGTCGCGGCGGGGATCGGCGACCGGGCCTATCGGATCGGCCCGCTGCACTTGTCGCCGGATGCGAGCTGGAAGGGCCGCGTCATCGATGCGCTTGGCCGGCCGATTGATGGCGCGGGGATCTTGCGGCGGGGTGAGCAGGCGCGCTCGATCGAATCTCCGCCCCCTTTGGCGTTGAATCGGGCGCGCGTGAAAACGCCGGTGCGGACCGGCGTACGCGCCATCGATCTTTTCATGCCGCTGTGTGCCGGACAGCGCATCGGCATTTTTGCGGGCTCCGGCGTCGGCAAATCGACATTGCTCGGCATGCTCGCCGGCGCCAAGGGATTCAGCGCCGTCGTTGTCGGGCTCGTCGGCGAGCGCGGCCGCGAAGTGCGCGAATTCCTCGACGATTCGCTTGGACAAAATCGCAAGCTCGCGGTGACGGTGGTCTCGACCGGCGACGAAAGTCCGATGATGCGGCGGCTCGCGCCCAAGACCGCGATGACGATCGCGGAATATTTTCGCGATCACGGCGAGAACGTCCTCTTGATCATCGATTCGGTGACGCGCTTTGCCCATGCGGCGCGCGATGTCGCCCTCGCCGCCGGCGAGCCGGCTGTTGCGCGCGGCTATACCCCGAGCGTCTTCAGCGACCTTCCGAAGCTGCTCGAACGCGCCGGGCCGGGCGCCGAAGGCAGCGGCTCGATCACCGGCGTCTTTTCCGTTCTGGTCGATGGCGACGACCATAACGATCCCGTCGCCGACAATATCCGCGGCACGCTCGACGGCCATATCGTGCTCGATCGCGCCATCGCCGATCTCGGCCGTTTTCCGGCGATCAATATCCTCTCGTCGATCTCGCGGCTGGCGCAGAACGTCTGGACCAAGGAACAGCAGACGCTGGTGTTAAAGCTGAAATCCATGGTCGCGCGCTACGAGGATACGCGCGACCTGCGTCTGATGGGCGGCTATCAAACGGGCCAGGACAGCGAACTCGACCAGATCGTTACCTTGGTGCCGAAGCTCTACGATGCCCTGACGCAATCGCCGGCATCGCCGCCGTCGCGCGACGCGTTCCGCGAACTTTCCGACGCGCTGCAAGCGAAATAGGCGGCGCTGCGGCTTAGTGCGCCAGCCGTTCGAGCAGATCGCGGACATGCACCTGATCGGTCTTGTAATTGCCGGTCAGCGTATACATCACGAGGTTGACTCCGCCGCGCAGCGCCAGCTCATGCTGGCGGCCGCCGCCCGGCATCAGCGCATAGAGGCTGTCGCCGTTATCGTCGGCAGCCCAGCCGGCGGCAAGATCGTTCGAGGTAATGAGGATCGGCGAAACGCCGTCACCGGCACGCGCCGGCCGGGCGCCATCCGCCGGATTCGGCGGCGGCAGCGCCTCGATCCAGGTCTGGCCGGTTTCGTAGCGGCCGACAAAGCCGTCGATCAGATAGAACGTCTTGGTGACGACATGATCCGGCGGGATCGGCTCCAATTGCGGGACGTCGACGCCATGCAGAAGCTGGCGCAGCCAGAGGGTCTCGGGCGTCGGCGGCCCGTCCGGATGCGCCGTCAGGGCGTCGCGCGTATCGAAGACGATCGTGCCGCCCTGCTTCATATAGGCGGCGACCTTGGCGATGGCTGCGGCTGTGGGCTGCGGACGGTCGGCGACGATCGGCCAATAGAGCATCGGATAGAAAGCAAGTTCGTCGCGCCCCGGATCGACGCCGACCGGTGTGCCCGGGATCAGCGAAGTCCGTTGCGCCAGGATCTGCGAGAGGGTCGTCAGGCCCGCCTTGCTCTCCGCATCGACGTCCGGATCGCCGCTGATGACATAGGCGAGGCGCGTATTGAGCGCCGATTGCAGATCGCTTTGCGACAAGGGCGGATCTGCGCGTGGCGCTGCTTTGATCTGCGACGGCGCAGCAAAGCCCGCGGCCAAACCAATAAGGATCAGCGCGGCGGCGGCGCGGCCGAAGCGGCGCGAGAAGCCGCCCGAAAGCCAGAGCGAAGCAAGCGAATCGGCAATGAACAGGAGAAAGGCGATGGCCAGCAACGCCGGCCGCAGATCGGTCGGCGCCGCGCGCCGCAAAGGCTCCTGCGCAAAGCCGAAGCCGGAATAATCGGCCGCCTGCAAGGTCTCATTCGCGCCCAACGCATTGATGGCAAGCAGCTGATCCGGCGGCCCATAGAAGCCTGGCGGATGTTCGGCCGTGCCAGCGCCAGTGAAATTGACCGGGACCGGCTTGGCCGTCGGCGGCGGCGCGCCCAGCACGCCGAAACCGTCGAGGATGCTCGTCGGCGGCACGCTTTCGGCTTTCGCGGGTCCGCCAGCATTTGTCGCGTCGGTCCTGGCGAGCGTTTGCGACAGGTCGACGATCTTGCGCAACATGCGATTAAACTCCTTCGGCGGCGAATCCGAGCCGGTTTTCTCGTGCAGAAGCTCGATCCGGCACAGCCAGCCCTCAGGCTGCACACCGGCGTGCTTGC
>JAJXZN010000269.1 GCA_021780015.1 Pseudomonadota bacterium | reverse complement strand
GGAGTTCCGGTCTGGTCGCATGGCGGATTGATCTGCACCGGCGAGACCTACAAGAGCGTCGTGAAGATGACCTTCGCCAAAGGGGCGGCGCTGAAAGATCCTTCGCGCCTTTTCAATTCGAGCCTCGACGGAAACATGCGGCGTGCCATCGATTTCCACGAGGGCGATGGAATCGACGAAAAGGCGTTGAAGGCTCTGGTTCGCGCCGCCGTCACGCTGAACACGTCCACTGCCCGAAGCTGATCCGCGGATTCAAAACAATTTCCCGGACGAAGCCTGGTCTATAGCCGGATGATTATCGATCATGATCGCAGACCCGCGTGACATTCTTTTCCGAGCGCTGGCCGATCCGACCCGCCGCGCGCTGTTCGAACGATTGTGCCGCGAGGGCGAGCAGACGGTCGCGGCCTTGACGGCAGAGGCCGGGGTTTCGCAGCCGGCCGTCTCGAAACATCTCGGCGTTCTGAAACAGGCCGGGCTGGTGCGCGACCGCCACGAGGGACGCCAGACGCATTACAGCCCGCAACTCGGCGCCTTGGCGCCGCTCGTCGACTGGACGAGCCAGATGGCCGGCTTCTGGCAAAGCCGGTTCGACCGTCTCGAAGATCTGCTCAAAAGGATGGACCAATGAACAAGGCCGCGACCGAAACGCTCTCCGTCGTCGTCGAACGTGAGATTCCCCATCCGCCGGAAAAAATCTGGCGCGCGCTCACCCAACCGCATCTGATCGAGGAATGGCTGATGAAGAACGACTTCAAGCCCATCGTCGACCACCACTTCAATTTCCGCGCGGATTGGGGCGCGGTCGACTGTCAGGTCGTCACAGTCGAGCCAAACAAGACGCTGTCTTACACATGGGGCGCCTATGGCCTCCAGAGCACCGTCACCTGGACGCTCACTCCGACGAGCATGGGAACGCATCTGCGCATGGAGCAATCGGGCTTCCAGCCGGATCAGCAACAGGCCTACCAAGGCGCCAAGGGCGGCTGGCCGCGGTTCTTTACGGCCCTGGAGCAGGTCCTGGCACGGATCGATTGAAGGGTCCCGACGGCGGTCTCGTGCGCGGTCTTGCGCCGCAGGCGCAGGTCAAGGCCCGCGCGTGACTGCGATTATTCGCCGATCACATGCAGCACGATCTCGCGCCGATGCGGCGCATGGCGATGTTCGAAAAGATAGAGGCCTTGCCAAGTGCCGAGCAGCAATTGGCCGGCCTGGATCGGGACTGAGAGCTGCGTCTGCGTCAGCGCGGCACGGATATGCGCCGGCATGTCGTCGGGGCCTTCGGATTGGTGCACATAAAGACCGCGGCCTTCCGGTGCGATCCGCGCAAAGAACGATTCAAGGTCGCGGCAGACGTCCGGATCGGCATTTTCCTGGATGAGCAGCGACGCCGACGTGTGCCGGCAATAGAGCGTCAGGAGACCGTCTTCGATATCGAGATGGGCAAGCCAATCTTTCACCAGCGCGGTGATTTCGACGAGGCCCTGGCCTCGCGTTTCGACGGCGAGCCGATGCAGCGCCTGGCGCATCTAAAACTTCGATTCCGGTGAAATCGGAGCCGGGGCTCCCGGATTTTGGTTTTGACGCGTTTTCTTCACGCGAACCGGCCTCCCCTTCGCTCGAAAGCCCTATTCTATTCGTCTTCGCCGAACTTGTTGCCGATCAGCGTCGCAAGCGCATCGAGAACCTCCGCGGCCTCTTCGCCCTTGGCGGTGACGATGATGGTCGAACCGATGCCGGCGCCGAGCGTCAATATGCCCATGATCGACGAACCGCCGACCGTCTCACCGGCACGGCTGACCGTCACTTCGGCGGAGAATTGCTCGACGCACTGAACGAATTTCGCCGTGGCGCGCGCGTGCAGACCCTTGCGGTTGACGATCTCCATCTCGCGCACCAGCGTGCCGTCGCCGACGGTCGGGAGGGATTGCGAGGCCTCGTTCATTTGCCGCCCAGCACCCGGCTCGCCACGTAGATATATTTGCGCCCGGCATCCTGCGCCTGCAGCACCGCTTGATCGAGGCTCATCGTGTCGCGGATCGAGGCGAGTTTGATCAGCATCGGCAGGTTGATGCCGGCGACGACCTCGACATGGCCGCCGTTCATCACCGAGATCGCCAGATTGGAGGGCGTGCCACCGAACATGTCGGTCAGGACGACGACGCCGAGACCGCGATCGACCTGTTTCACCGCGGCGAGAATATCCTTGCGGCGTTCTTCCATGTCGTCCTCGGGCCCGATCGACACCGTGGCGATCTGCTTTTGCGGGCCGACAACATGCTCCAGCGCCGCGCGGAACTCGGTTGCCAGATCACCGTGGGTGACGAGCACCATTCCGATCATCGACGACACCGTTTTGGGTCACGGGTTTGCCACAGAATATGCGCAGAAAATTGCGAACCGTAGGCGCCGCCGCTCATTTCCTACCCTGTGATTTCTGACGCTGAAGGCCGACGCAAGATCCAAGTCCAGGCTTCGGGTCGCACGCCGCGGGACATGTTGGGGACGCCATCTTGTGCAGCGCGGCGAAATTCGCAAGTGAAATGACGGCCTCCCGCGTCAGATTGCCCCAAATTGCCGCAGCCGGGCCAGGACAGTCAGCGCCGAATCACACGCACCGCCTGCCTTAGGCAGAGCCAATAGCGGCAGTTCTACACCGCAAAGGGTAACGTAAGAGTTGACCGCCTCAGGGTAGCGAAGCACTTGTTCCGGCGGCAGAATATCGATGACGAGCCGGACGACCGCGCCGGGCTCGGCGCCGATCTCGGCAATGCCTTGGCCGCGCCGCTCGATCTTGCCGCGGATGGCCGGATGGCCGCGGGCAATGAGCCGGCCGTGGTGGGCCGAGAGATAGAGACGGTCATCCCCGACCAGCGCGGCGAAATGCGCCCCCTGCTCCGCCGCCGCCAAGAGCGCCAGCGCCAGGCTGCTTTTGCCGGCGCCGGGGGCGCCGCGGATCACCACGCCTGCCTCGCCGATGACGATTCCGCTGGCATGAATCGCGACCGGCGCTTGCACAGCGGCGTCGGCGCTCATCGCGCCGCCCTGATCCAGACGACGAAACGCGCGCCGAGAACGCGGATCGCGCCGTCGGAGCCGGCGGCCGTGCGGTTCATCGCGCGGATACGGCCGCCATGCGCTTCGATGATCTGGCGCGAGATGGATAAGCCGAGGCCCGAGTTCTGGCCGAATCCCTGATTGGGCCGGTCGGTGTAGAAGCGCTCGAAAATCCGCTCGAACGCATCGGCGGGAATGCCCGGTCCGTCGTCATCGACCGTGATCTCGAAGCCGTCGGCCAAGACGCCGCCGGCGAGCGCGCCCTTGGCCGGGCGCAGAGCGACGCGGACGCTGCCGCCCGGCTGCGAGAAGGATTTCGCATTCTCGATGAGATTGATGAACACTTGGCCGAGACGTGAATCGTGCCCAAGAATCAAGAAGCCGCTTTTGCGCGCGTCCTCGCTATTGCCCGGCGTACCGACATCGAGGCTCACGCGGACGCTTTCGTGCTCGACATGATTGGTGATCTCGACCACCGTGCGAACGATGCGGGCAAGATCGACCGGTTCCATATCTGCGCGCGCGAGTTCCGCATC
>JAJXZN010000140.1 GCA_021780015.1 Pseudomonadota bacterium | reverse complement strand
GAGCGCAGCCGGGTACCCCGCGCATTCCGACAGCCGCAGCGACTTCCGTCCCGCAAGCGGATGATCGGCGCGAACGACCGCAACCAACTGCTGCGGAATGCTGGCGATAACTCTAAGCGCCGGTCGCATTGCCGGGCGGAAGATCAGTGCGAGGTCGGCTTCATAGGCCGCAAGCGCGGTCAGCGCCCGCTCGTGATCCATGGTCTTCAGGTCGAACGTCACGCGCGGATGCTGCTTTCGAAAACCTGCGATACGCGAGGCCAGAAAGTCGAGCGCCAGTGCTTGGCTGCACGCGATCAGCACCGGGCCGCGTCGAAGTCCTCGCAAATCTTCCACTTGCGATTTCATCCGTTCCGCCTCGGCGATCTGGCTTCGCGCATATCGCACGAACATCTCTCCGGCCGTGGTCAGTTTCACCCCGCGTGGACGCCGCTCGAACAGGGGCGTGCCAACCTCGACCTCCAGGTCCTGGATGCGCCGGTTCATTGCCGACGGCGTCAGGTTCAGTTGCTCGGCCGCTTTGCGGATCGACCCGGTCCGGGCGACCTCGACGACGTGGGTTAGCAGTCTCAAATGACGCATGTTTTCGGCGGCCCGCTTGCCGATGCCGTTTTTGCACCGCTCAAGTCGAAAGATAGCAACAGATAAGATCACTGGAAAGCGGTAGCTTTTGATCGACGGCGGCCCTCCAGGCAGGAAATGGCGGGCCGGAAACCAACACAGGAAAAATCCGATGACTGGAAACCACGCGTTTCGTGGAATGCGGGCGCTTGCCCTGAGCTTGAGTTTGGGTCTCGCCCTCTCGATCGGCTTCGCTGCGGTGGCAGAGGCGCAGACCAAAATCCGGATGGTGCTGAACTGGAAATATGAGGGGCCGCAGGGGATGTTCTTCCTCGCCGATGACCGCGGCTACTTCAAGCAGGAAGGCCTCGACATCACCTTCGACCAGGGGAACGGCTCCGGCGCCGCCGTGCCGCAGGTCGCCAATCGCGCCTACGACATGGGCTTCGGCGACATCAATGCGCTGATCGAGCTTGCGGCAACGAAGCCCGAAGAAGCGCCGATCGGCGTGTTCATGCTCTATAACCGCCCGCCCTTCACGCTTGCGGTGAAGGCGGACAGTCCGTTCAAGACCCCGGCCGATCTGGTCGGCCACAAGCTGGGCGGACCGGCCAACGACGCCGCGCTCAAACTGCTGCCGGCGCTGTGCTCGGCGACAAAAATCGACTGCGGCAAGATCGAGATCGTCGCGATCCAGCCGAGCCTGCGCGAGCAGATGCTGATGCAGGGCCAGGTCGACGGCGTGTTCGGCTATGTCACCACGATCCGCTTCAGCGCCAAACTCACCGGCATCGATCCCGACAAGCAACTGCGCTTCATGAAGTTCGAGGACTACGGCATGGATCTCTATTCCAACGCCATCATCGTCTCGCGCAAGCTGGCGAAGGAGCATCCCGAAGTCATCAAGGGCTTTCTGAAGGCGTTGAACCACGGCATCAAGGATGCGATTGCCGAGCCGCAAGCCGCGATCGATGCGGTCGCCAAACGCGAGCCGCTGATCAAGCCGGCGATCGAACGCGCTCGCCTCGATGCGACCATGGCCGACGAGATGAGCCATCCGGAGATTGCCAGGATCGGCATCGGCGACATCAGCGACGACCATATGGCGAAGGCGATCGACATCCTGGTCAAGGCAAAGGAGCTGCCGCGGACGCCCAAGGTCAACGAAATCTTCGACCGCAGCTTCCTGCCGCCGTTGAGCGAGCGCCCGACTTCGGTGCGGCCCGCGAGCTGACATGGGCAACGACATATCATTTTTTTACTGAACGGACTGACTGATGAAGCTCTCTCTTGAAGACCGCGTGGTTGTCATCACCGGCCCAGCCAAAGGCATGGGCGCCGCTATCACGCTCGCCTTCGCCCGCGAAGGCTGCAAGCTCGCGCTGCTCGGCCGCGACACCGCCGCGATCGAACCTGTTGCCAAGGAGGTCAGATCGCACAACGGCCACGCCATTATCATCGCTTGCGACCTCACCGACGCAAAGCAATGCGACGCCGCCGCGGCTGCGACCATGGACGCCTTCGGACGGATCGACGTGCTGGTCAACATCGCCGGCGGCTCCGGTCCGATCGGCAAGACCGGCGTGCAGACCACGCCGGAAGAATTCGACGACATCGTCACGCTCAACATGAACGGCTGCTTCCACGCCATGCGCGCGGTGCTGCCGACGATGATCGACCAGCGCTACGGCAAGATCGTCAATGTCGGCGGCACCTTCGGCATGCGCGGCCGCGCCGGGCGGGTGGCCTACTCGGCCTCCAAATGGGGCTTGCGCGGCATCACCAAGAGCTTTGCGCTCGAAGTCGGCCAGCATAACATCAACGTCAACTGCGTCGCGCCCGGCATGGTCGACGGTCCGCGGTTTCGCGAGAAAGTCTGCCGCGACATGGCGCAAAAGCTCGGCATTTCCGAGCAAGAAGCGGCGCAACGCCACGCTGCCGACTATGCGCTCAAGCGCATCACCGTCGACGAGGATGTCGCTAACGCCTGCCTGTTTCTTGCAAGCGACGTGTCGCGCCAGATCACCGGCGTCGACCTGCCGGTCGACGGCGGCTGGGCGATGCTGTGAGGAGGACATTACGATGACAACGCCCGAGAAGGTCGACCTCGTCATCAACGGCGGCATTTTGGTGTCGCCGGATGGGGAATATCGCGCCAGCATCGCCGTCAGGGACGGCAGGATCTGCGCGATCGGCGCGCCGGAGGCGATGCCTGAGGCCGGCGAGACACTCGATGCGAGCGGCCTGCATGTGCTGCCCGGCGCCATCGACGTCCACGTACATTTCCGCGACCCCGGCTATCCGCACAAGGAGGACTTTGGCAGCGGCACTGCGGCGGCGGCGTTCGGCGGCGTCACCACCGTGTTCGACATGCCAAACACGATTCCGACGGTCGCCAACGCCGAAGTACTCGCAGCCAAGCACAAGCTCGCCTCCGAAAAGGCTTACGTCGATTACGGCCTTTACGCCGTTCTCGGCGAGGAAAGCCTCAATCATATCGATGAGCTCGTCGAGGGCGGCATCATCGGCTTCAAATGCTACATGGGCAACACCTTCGGCCGCATTCCCTCGCCTTCGACCGGCGCCATGCTCGAACTGTTCGAGCTGGTCGCGCCGACCGGAAAGCGCATTTCGCTGCACGCGGAGACCAACTCCATCATGGAGCGGCGGGAATCTCGCTTGCGTGCGGCCGGCCGTACCGAGCCGATCGCGCATCTCGCCTCACGTCCCGCCGTCGTCGCCATAGAAGCCGTTTCACGCGCGGCGATCCTTGCCGAATGGACCGGCGCCCGCATCCATGTGCTGCACATTTCGTCTGCCGCCGAGTTGCGGCCGCTGGCCGAGGCCAAGGCGCGCGGCGTCGACATCACCGGCGAGACCTGTCCTCACTACCTCTTGCTGTCGGAAAACGACTACGAAAAATCCGGCGGCATCGTCCGCGTCAATCCGCCGATGCGCGAGGCGCCGAACCGCGAGCCGCTGTGGAATGCGCTGATCGACGGCACCATCGACATGGTGGCAACCGATCACGCGCCGC
>JAJXZN010000062.1 GCA_021780015.1 Pseudomonadota bacterium | reverse complement strand
TCAGGAAGCTCGCTCCTTATCTCAACATCGATCCGGGGACGATGTCCCCCTATCAGCACGGCGAAGTCTTCGTCACCGACGACGGCGCCGAGACCGATCTCGATCTCGGCCACTATGAGCGCTTCACCGGCCGCGCCGCGGTGCGCGACGACAATATCACCACGGGCCGCATCTATCAGGAGATCATCACCAAGGAGCGGCGCGGCGACTATCTCGGCGCCACCGTTCAGGTGATTCCGCACGTGACCAACGAGATCAAGGATTTCATCCTGCGCGGCAATGAGGGCGCCGATTTCGTGCTGGTCGAGATCGGCGGCACCGTCGGCGATATCGAAAGCCTGCCGTTTCTCGAAGCGATCCGCCAACTCGGCAACGACCTGCCGCGCAGCCACGCGATCTATATCCATCTGACGCTGATGCCCTACATTCCGAGCGCCGGCGAATTGAAGACCAAGCCGACGCAGCATTCGGTCAAGGAGCTGCGCTCGATCGGCATCCAGCCGCAGATCATCCTTTGCCGTACGGACCGCGAAATCCCGCGCGAGGAGCGGCGCAAGATCGGCCTCTTCTGCAATGTCCGCGAAAGCGCGGTGATCGAGGCGCGCGATGTCGAGTCCGTCTATGACGTGCCGCGCGCTTATCATGCGGCGGGCCTCGACCGAGAGGTGCTTGCCGCCTTCGGCATCGAGCCGGCGCCGAAGCCGGACATGAGCCGCTGGAATGCGGTGACCGAACGCATTCACAATCCCGAAGGCGAAGTGACGATCGCCATCGTCGGCAAATATACGGGCATGAAGGATGCCTATAAGTCGCTGATCGAGGCGCTCGCCCATGGCGGCATGGCCAATCGCGTCAAAGTGCAGCTCGACTGGATCGAATCCGAGGTCTTTGAAGGTTCGGACCCCGCGCCGCGGCTCGAACATGTCGACGGCATTCTGGTGCCGGGCGGCTTCGGCCAACGCGGCGCCGAGGGCAAAATTCTCGCGGCCCGCTTCGCCCGCGAACGCAAGGTGCCGTATTTCGGCATCTGCTTCGGCATGCAGATGGCGGTGATTGAGGCGGCGCGCGCGCTCGCCGGGATCGCCGATGCCAATTCAACCGAGTTCGGCCCGACCAAAGATCCCGTCGTCGGCCTGATGACCGAATGGATGCGCGGCAATGAATTGCAAATGCGCGCGGCCGAAGGCGACCTCGGCGGCACGATGCGGCTCGGCGCCTATTCCGCCTATCTCAAGCCCGGCTCGAAGATCGCCGGCATCTACGAGGCGACCGAAATTTCCGAGCGCCACCGGCATCGCTACGAGGTCAATATGACCTATCGCGAGCAGCTCGAAGACAAGGGCATGATCTTCGCCGGATTGTCGCCGGACGGCTTGCTGCCGGAAACGATTGAGCTTGCCAACCATCCCTGGTTCATCGGCGTGCAATATCACCCAGAATTGAAATCGCGGCCGTTCGAGCCGCATCCGCTCTTTGCGAGTTTTGTCGCTGCCGCGATCGAGCAAAGCCGGCTCGTTTAGCGCGTCTCAATGCAGATGCCGCAATTTGTCCGGATTGCGCGTGACATAGACCGCCACGACCTTGCCGTCGGCAATGTCGAGCGCGGTCGTCTGCAAAACATCGTCCTGCTCGACCGTGACGAATCCCGGCAGGCCGTTGATGAAGCCGTAGCGCACGAGGCGCGACATATGCGCGGCGAACCTTTGCGCCAGCGCCGTTTGCAGACGCATGACATCATCGAGACCGGTGACCGGCCGCAGCGCCGCCGGCACCTTGCCGCCGCCATCGGAATAGATGGTCACATCTTTTGCCAGGAGCGTTTGCAATTGCCGCATGTCGCCGCTGCGCGAAGCGGCGAAAAAGGCCGCGGCAATCTCGAGCCCGTGTTCCTTATCGACCGGAAAGCGCGGTCGCGCCGCGCGCACGTGCGTGCGGGCGCGGCTTGCAAGCTGGCGGCAAGCCTCGGGCGCACGGCCGATCGTCGCTGCGATCTCGTCGAAGCCGAGGCCGAACACGTCGTGGAGAAGGAAGGCGGCGCGCTCGAGCGGCGAGAGGCGCTCGAGGGTCAACATCAGCGGCAGAGTGACATCATCGATTTCGTCGTCGTCCGTCGCGACGATCGGGTCCGGCAGCCAAGGCCCGATATAAGTCTCGCGCCGATGCCGCGCCGATTTCAACTGATCGAGGCAGAGCCGGGTCACGACGCGGCGCAGATAGGCTTCCGGCTCGCGCACGGCGCTGCGGTCGGTGGCAAGCCAGCGCAAAAACGCCTCTTGCACGGCATCCTCCGCTTCGGCGACGGAGCCAAGCATCCGATAGGCAATGCGGATCAACTTCGGCCGCAGCGGCGCGAAACGCGCCGCTGCGTCCTCGCTGCCAGCGTCGCTCACGCCGCGCGCCGCGCTTCGACCGCGGGGACGGCGCGAAAGCCGACCTGAATCCGGTTCCAGCCGTTAATCGCCACGATGAGCAGGGTAAGCGCCACCTGTTCGGGTTCCGAGAATTGCGCCTGCAGCGCCACATAGGTCTCGTCCGGCGCGTGCGTCTCGGCAAGCTGCGTCAACGCTTCGGTCCAGGCGAGCGCGGCGCGTTCGCGGGCGGTATAGAGCGGCGACTCGCGCCAGGCGGCGAGCAGGTAAAGCCGCTCCTCCGTCTCGCCCGCCTTGCGCGCCGCCGCGGCATGCATGTTGAGACAAAAGGCGCAGCCATTGATCTGCGAAGCCCGAATTTTGACGAGCTCCATCAGGCTCGGCTCCAGGCCGGCTTTCAAGGTCGACTGGCTGTACTCAAGCCAGGCCTGCATCAGCGTCGGGGCGGCGGCGAAAGCGTTAAGTCTTTCCTTCATCATCGTCTCCTATTTGCGTTCGCAAAGACTTGACGAACTGAGAACGCAAACGTGACACGCGGCGCCGAAAAATATGATCGGCCCGAGGGTGCGCCCGGGGCCTGTCGGCTGGTTTTGCTGTTTTCGATGCCTACATGGTAGATTGCCGGTCGAGGTCGCGGTTTGAGCCGTGCGGAGAAAGGTCATTCTAATGAAAATCTTAACTACCGCGCTGATCACTTCGGCGCTGGCTTTCGCCGGGGCGCCGGTGCAGGCCGCAACCCATTACGTCCACCACCACCACGTCCATGTGGTGCATCATTATTACCATCATCATTATTACTATGCGGGCGGTGGCGTCAGCTATTACCCAGGCGCGCCCGGCTATGGACCGCCGCCAGCCTATCCGCCCTATTACGGGCCTAATTATTATGGGCCTGGTGTTTACGCGCCCGGCTATTTCTATTTCGCGCCCGGCGAATATCTGGGAAATCGCAATACGCTCAAAGCGTTGATCGACAGCGAATGGGATCCGCCCTTTTCCGGTCGTTGAGGCTTTAGCCGCGCCCGCGATAGGGCGCGACGCCCTGGTCCGGTACCCAGACGCCCACCGGTAGCTTGCCGCTCTGCCAGAACACATCGATCGGCATGCCGCAGCGCGGATAGAAATAGCCGCCGATGCGCAGCCAGCGCGGCTTGAGCAGGCCGATAAGATCCTTGCCGATCCGCACGGTGCAATCCTCGTGGAAGGCGCCGTGATTGCGGAACGCGCCGAGGTAGAG
>JAJXZN010000162.1 GCA_021780015.1 Pseudomonadota bacterium | reverse complement strand
TAAACAAGGCGCCGGGCCATGTGCCTCGGCGTCGGGGGCCAAGACAATGCAAACCCTTGTCCGCGTTCCATTTTTTAAAGACGTCACGGATCTCGACTTTGACCGGTTCGACCGCCGCGTCTTCTGGCGGCGCTATGATGAGGGCGAGGTCGTCATCGATTACGAAGACGAGACCTCCGATGTCTATTTCATCATCGCCGGCGAGGTCCGTATCCTGATCCGGACGCAAGCGGGCAAGGAAGTGATCCTCGCCGAAATGCGTGCCGGCCAGTTCTTCGGCGAACTCTCGGCAATCGACAGCACCAAGCGGTCAGCCAATGTCACCGCGCTGACCCGCGCCGAGCTTTGCATCATGCCGGCCGCCGTCTTTCGCGAGGTGATTTTCGCCTCGCCGACGGTCTGCGATCGCGTGCTGCATCTTTTGACGGCGCGGGTACGCGAACTCAATGCGCGGCTGACCGAGCATTCGATCTTCGACTTGAAGCATCGTCTCTATTCCGAACTTCTGCGCATGGCTGGGCCGCGGCCGGGGAGGCCGGGCGAGCGCTCGGTCACGCCGCCGCCGTTCCATCATGTGCTCGCCGCGCGGATCGGCTGCCGGCGCGAACAGGTGACGCGCGAACTCTCGGCAATGGCTCAGGAAGGCTTGCTCGAAAAAACCCGCGGCGCGCTGGTGCTCTCAAAGCCGCATGTCCTCGAAGCGCGGCTCGCCGAAGCCCTGCGCGAAGACCATTGACCTGTTGCCGCACATGAAACCGCGCGGGCGGCATTGCATTCGACAACAAAAACCTGGGGGAACGATCGTCCATGAACGAAGGCCATCGCCTCAAACGCGCGCATAATGGCGGAGCGCCGCGGCGCGACTGGCGGCGCATCCATCATTCGCCTTTATTCTGGCTCGGCGTTTTGATGTTTGCGGCCGCGATCGGGATTTATGTTTGGTCGGACGATCTCGCTTGGCGCCCGAAAATCGAACATCATTGAGAATCAATCACGCCCCTTTTGCCGAAGGCGATGCAACGGAGCCGCTCGGATCGGTGCTGGAGCGTGCGTTTTGACACATTCGCCGGACGGATTACGCGCTCTTTTGGCGCCATCAATGGCGGGCCAAGTCCCCCCGGTCCTGTCATTAGACTGCCCCGCTGCGCATCCGCTCAGCGGGGCGTTCTTTTTCTAGCTCTAGTCTCGGCGCGCTTGGCGGCCCTGCGATGGCGACGCTCGGCCTTGCAGCCTCGCCCGATTCTCGTTTTCCTTCTGCGGAGAATGGCGGCCGCCGGTTGCGGCCCGAATTGCCTTGGAGTCGGGGATGAGAAAATTTCTGGCGACCCTGATTTTGCTCGGATCGTTAAGCGCGGCCTCGGCCGCGACCTATACAATTCAGAGCTGGCCGCAAGACCTCAACAAGGTTCCCTGCGATGCGTGGCGGCACAACAGCGATGGATCGTGGACGGAGGCCGCCACCATTGTCGTCGGAGGAAATGCCACGTCGGGGATGACGTTCAAGGATACGGACGAGGCGAAAATCTTGAACGACAAATGCCCCCATTAAGGCGGCGCTCGGAAAACGGGTCATTCCTCTGCCGGCGGTGGCGGCATCGCGTCGGGCAGCAGGCTCTTTCGCTGCGAAGGCTTGGGCAGATTCAACTCCGCCGGCCCCTGATAGAAGCTTGGCGCCGACCACGCACCCTTGAGCTCGAATCGCGCGGGGATCGTGCGCGGCGTCTTGCCTGCCGTCTCGGCGATCTGCGCGAGCGACAGAATGTCGAGCTGCTTGTGGGCGATGTCGATCGTGCCTGCGAGGCCGAGCTGCAGATTCGTCGCGCTCGCCTGACCGGCGTCGATGGTCGCAACGCCATGGGCGAGCGATAGATCCAGATGGAAACGATCGAAACTCGTCGTTCCAGCCACCGTGGCGAGTTTGGCGCCCGGTTTTTGCGAGATGCCATGCATCAGGGTCGCGGCGAGATCGGTGCCCGCAAAGGTGCCGTTGCTGGCCGAGAGCGTCGCCCGGCCGCCGAGCCCCCGCATGAGCGCTCCGATATCTTCTCCGGAACTGTGCAATTCGATCAAGGCGTCGAGCGATCCTGAGAGCGGATGTCGGCCATCGAAGCTCATTGGTTGCAGGTTCACGCCGTTGCCGTTGCCGCTGACACGCAGATTGAAGAATCTATCTTTTTCGGTGAGTTCGAAACGCCCGCGGATAGCACCGTTGTTCGACGTCGCCTCGGCCAAAGTGAAATCGATCAAGCCGGGCTTTGTCAAAAGCGACAAAGCCGCGTCTTGGACCTCCATGTCGTAGAGCCGCAGCCGTGCCGCGGAAACGCGCAGGTCGAGATTGGCAAGATCGAATTGACGAAGATCGAGGGGTTTGCGGTTCCACAGCCCGGTGGATACGGCAGGCTCGTGCGATCCCGTCAGGAACGGCGTTATGTCGAGGAAATCGCTGGCGAGCGTGCCGGACAAATGCGGCGTGCGGGTCAGATCCTGAATTTCGAGATTTCCCTGATAATCATTGCCGTCGAGATGCAAAGCGAGATTGGTGAAGGCGGCATCGTTGCCGTCAAAATTGACGTCACAGGCGAGATCCAAATTGGCGAACGTGCCGTGCTTTGAAAACGAATAGCCGGCGATCTCGGCGAGCGCGCGCAACGCGGGCGCGTTCGCAGTGATCGAACCGCTATAGTGCAGTCTCGCGCCGCCGGCGACGCGACCGGACGACCAGAAGGTCAAAAGGGGCGAGCGGAACTGGAAGGCGCTGGCCGACTCGCCGCCGCGCAGAACGTCGAGCGGCTGTTCGAGCCAGCCGCGCAGATGCGCCGGCGTACCGCGAAAATTGAGATCGCCGCCAAAATCGGCCGAGGCGCCGAGCCGCGGCCAGTCAAAACGCATATTGACGGCGTCGAGAACGATGGGCGTGGCGCCCTTTTTCGTTTCGAAATGGGCTTCACCGTCGACGATGTCGATCATGCCGAGCCGCGTCTGCGAGGGCACGGCGTCGGCGCTCGGCGCCTTGATCGCCTGCTCGACGATCCCGCTATGCGTGAGCGGCGGGCGGTCGAAATCGGCGAAAAATTTCGGGCGATAAAGTACCGCCTGGCCGATCTCGAAACGGCCGACGAGAAGCGGCAGAAAGCGCAGATAGCCGTCGACCCGCGGCGCGTCGAGCCGCAGCGTACCGGCCGTATCTGTCATATGAATATTTTGGATAATGAGCCGCGGCCGCAGGAAAAACCGCAATTGCGTCGGCCCGTCGACCTTCACCGACAAGCCGGTCGAACGTTGAAGGCCGATGGCGACCTCGCGGCTTAAAAAATCGCCCGGCAGGAGGCGCTGCACGATCAGCAGCGCGGCGACGCTCAGCAACAACGCCGCCGCGACGATGACGGCGAGCTTGCCGGAGCTCTTTCGCGGCGAAGAGGCCGTTCGCGGGCCGGAGACGACATCAATCATCGGCTTCAATAGTCACGAGCCGGCCGGGCGGAGCGGCCGCGTTGCCCGCCAAAATTGCGGGATATTGGCGTCACAGATCCGACCGCCATCATATCGTCTGCCTAAGTTATTGAAGTTAAAAGTCTTGCGCATAGGTGCGGCGAGGACACAGCGGGCAAGATTGCGAAAGCGGAAC
>JAJXZN010000219.1 GCA_021780015.1 Pseudomonadota bacterium | reverse complement strand
AAAGGACACTAGCAAACTATTAATCTAGTGTGGCTTTGGTCCAAAAGTCCCCATTACCAACCTGCGGCATCATTGATGCGGACTTTTGCCACACTTGATCACGGCACCAGCTTGTAGCCACCGGCCTCGGTTACCAGGATCTCCGGATTGGCGGCGTCCTTTTCGATCTTCTGGCGCAGACGGTAAATATGCGTTTCCAGCGTGTGCGTTGTAACGCCCGAATTATAACCCCAGACTTCCTTGAGAAGGACATCGCGGGTGACGACCGACTGACGGGCGCGATAGAGAAAGCGCAGGATCGCCGTTTCCTTTTCGGTGAGGCGCAGCTTGCTGCCCTTTTCGTTGATGAGATGTTTCGAGCCGGGCTGGAAGGTGAAGGGCCCGATGCGGAACAGCGCGTCGTCGCTCGCCTCATGCTGGCGCAGATGAACGCGCATGCGCGCCAGCAGCACCGAGAAGCGGAAGGGCTTCGTCACATAATCATTGGCGCCGGCTTCCAATCCATCGACCGTGTCGGCCTCGGAATCATGTCCGGTCAGCATGATGATCGGATTTTTGAATCCTTCGCCGCGCAATTGCCGCACCGCGGCGCGACCGTCCATGTCGGGCAGGCCGACATCCATGATGACGAGATCCGGCGCCGCCTCGCGCGCCACAATGAGCGCCGCGGCGGCCGTCGCGGCATGGACGGGTTCGAATTCAGCATGCAGCGCGAGCTGCTCGACGAGTTCGCCGCGAAGCTCCTCGTCATCATCCGCAATCAAAATCTTGCGAACCTGCGTCATGGCTGGTCCTATGGTTTCGTGCCGCATCGGCGACACTCAGATGTCAAATTCTCGTGACGACCCTACCGAAACAGCACCCGCCCGGTTCGCCGAAATCCGCAAAACCGCGCAAAACCCCCGGCCAGCCGAAGGGCGGATTGCCTTTACGCCGGATCGTCGCGACGGCGCTGCCGCGTTTCTCGCCCGAGAGGCCGCTCCGCGGGCGCCTGCAGATCGGCCAGACGACGATTGTCTGTGCCATCGGCGCAGCCGGGATCGGCCACCGCAAGCGCGAAGGCGACCACGCTTCGCCTGCCGGGCATTTTCGGCTGATTGAAGGCTTTTTCAAGCCGTTAATCGGCCGCCGGCCGCGCGCGTCCCTTCCAATGTTCCCGATTAACCGAACGCTCGGCTGGTGCGACGACGTCAAGTCCCCCAATTACAATCGGCTGATTCGCCTGCCGTCGCCGGCGCGCCATGAAACCCTTTGGCGCGACGACGGCCTTTATGATCTCGTCGTCGTGCTCGATTACAATCTCCATCCACGCCGCAAAGGCGCCGGCAGCGCCATCTTCCTGCATTGCGCGCGGCCGGATTTTGCGCCGACCGAAGGCTGCATCGCGCTCCGGCAAGACGACCTGCGCAAGCTTCTGCCGCGCCTTGCGCGCAAGGCTGTCCTGATTGTGAAACGATAGTTCGGAGAGACAATGATGACATCTCAGCCGCGCTCAGGCTTGCGGGAATGGCTCACGAAATTGTCGGCCCTTGGGCTTTTCTGCGCGATGCCGATCGGCATCGTTCACGCTTCGCCTGCTTCGGCGCCGCGCGCCTATTGTGCCAAAGTCGTCAACGATGACCGTGTCCGCCCCGTGCCGTCCTCGCTGGGTCCTGCGATCAAGCGGCTGTTCAACATCGGCGGCGCTTATGCTTTGCAGACGACAAGTTATCGCTGCGCCGATGGCAAGGTCATGCTCTGCAATGTCGGCGCCAATCTGGCGTGCGGCAAAGCCAATCTCAGCAAGAGCCTGCCCGGCGCGACAGCCTGGTGCAAAGACAATCCCAATTCCGATTTCATTCCGATGGCGGCGACCGGCCACGACACGATCTACGCTTGGCGCTGCGCCAACGGCATCGCCGTCGCCGGAGCGTCGATCAGCCAAGTCGATGCCCGCGGCTTCTTCGTCGACAATTGGAAACGCTTGCCGTGACGCCGCGCATGGCTGGAAGCAATTCGGCTGTCACATTCCCCGCGCAGACTGAAGCTGCAAACGGGGAGACCTTCAATGAGCATTCTCGGCAGCATCGTTTCAGCCATTCTCCATCATGGCGGCACGTCCACGACGCCCGCAACGCCATCGGCCGCGCCCACGCCGGCCGCGCCCGAGGAGGCGCCGGCTGAGCCTTCACCGAGCGAACCCGCGACAACGGCCTCGGCTCCCGCCCCCGCTGCGCCAAGCGCCCCCATCGATGTCGATGCCGTGCTGACGCAACGTGCCGCAACCCATCACGAGCATCTCGACTGGAAACATTCGATCGTCGATCTTTTGAAAGCGCTCGATCTCGACAGCAGCCTTGCCGCGCGCAAGCAACTGGCCACGGAGCTGCATTACAGCGGCGACGAGGACGACACGGCCGCGATGAATATCTGGCTGCACAAGGAAGTCATCGCCGAGCTCGAAAAGAACGGCGGCAAAGTGCCAGAAGAGTTGAAGCACTGAGGCCTTAAGCACGCATCAGGCGCGGAGCTGATCCGCGCATCCAAGCGGGCGATCGCGATAGTGTCTGGATGGCCGGGCCAAGCCCGGCCATAACGCGTGCGAAGGTTCACCGCCCCCCGAAGATCGCGCTGCCGATGCGCACATGCGTCGCGCCAAGCTCGATGGCGATCTCGAAATCGCTGCTCATGCCCATTGAGAGAATGTTGATGGCGTTGCGGGCGGCGATCTTGTTGAGCAGCGCGAAATGCGGCGCGGCCTGCTCATCGAACGGCGGAATGCACATCAGGCCGGAAATATCGAGGTTGAGATCGTCGCGGCAAAAGCCGATGAAGTCGTCCGCCTGCTCGGGCAGAATGCCGGCCTTCTGCGGCTCGGCGCCGGTATTCACCTGCACGTAGAGTTTGGGCGCGCGGCGCGCGGGATGAGGAAAAGTGGACTCCGGTTTTGCGCCCGCATCCCGCGCCTGATCGAGCAAAGCGATCTCTTTTGAAAGAGCCATCGCGATCTTTTCGCGATCGACCGTCTCGATCACATCGAAGAATTGCACCGCTTCGCGCGCCTTGTTGGATTGCAATGGCCCGATGAGATGCAGTTCGAGGCCCGGGGTCTCGGCGCGCAGCGCCGGCCATTTGGCGATCGCCTCCTGCACCCGGTTTTCGCCGAAGACGCGCTCGCCCGCGGCGATCACCGGCCGGATCGCCTCGGCGCCGAAGGTCTTCGACACGCAGACGAGCGTGACCGCACCCGGCGCCCGGCCGGCGTCCGCCGCGGCGCGGGCCATCCGCTGGCGGATGTCCTGAAGCCGCGCGACGGCGCCATCAGACTCCCGCTTTTCCGCCGCCGTCATGCCGCTCTCCTTCCGCCATGCCGATCATTGACCCGTCCCGCCAATAATGCTGAGTATCGGCCGCCTCAATCCTAAGACTTTCAATCGCATCGGATTGATTGCGAAAACCGCTTCGCGGATTTCGCCCGATGCTCTAACCCCCTGATAGCATGGACACGGCGCGCTACAACGCTCACGAAGCCGAACCGAAATGGCAGCAGACCTGGGATGCGGCGGAAACCTTCCGCACCCGCAATGACGATCCGCGGCCGAAATACTACGTCCTCGAAATGTTCCCCTATCCATCCGGCCGGATCCATATGGGG
>JAJXZN010000053.1 GCA_021780015.1 Pseudomonadota bacterium | reverse complement strand
GAACCTTTAGGACTTCATTAAGGCTATCCGTGGCGGCGGAGGGGGCCGATGACGAGACCGGAAGAGAGCCTCTGCCGCGATGATGGCCTATATCAGCGAGCCTGGGATTAGTCCGCAGGCGATTGAGACTGCGCTGCGGGCTTTGTCCCTGCGCGATGAGGCGATCCCCTTCCTTGTCGCGGCGCCGGCCGATTCGGGGCACCGAATCATCGCTGCCAGCCAAACTCTGCTGACGCTGTTTCAGGCTCCTGATCTCGCCGCACTGACGGCGCGCCTCTTCGCCGGCACGGACGATGGCGCCAAGCGCCTCGCCGCGCAGGCCGAGACGCTGGCTCTCGACGGCGCACCGCGGCTTGAGCGGTTGGCCTTCACGCTGACGCCCGGCTGCGAGACGATCACCTTCCTCAGCCGCCGCATTGCCGATGCCACGCACGGGGCTCTTTTCGTCGCCGCAACTCTCGGCGTCGGCGTATTGCTCGCGCGGCTACAGGCCGCCCCGATCGCCGCAGCCCCTGTAGAGGAAACGCCGTTGCCGGTTCTCACCCTTGACGACGTGCGCAAACTGCTCGCCTCGCGGATCGGCACGCGGACCAACGTGCGCTTTCTCTGGCGCACCGATGCCGGCGACAAGGTCACCGAAATCACCCCGCCGCTGGCCGAAGTGGTCGGCAAGGATGCCGCCAACATCCTCGGCCGCGACTTCGGCGATGTGGCCAAATATCTCGATCGCGAGCCGGACGGGCCGCTGGCGCGTGCCTTTGCACGGCACGAGACCTTCAGCGGCGTCGAAGTGCTCTGGCCGATCGCCGGCGCCGCTGCGGCGGTCCCGGTCGGGCTCGGCGGCCTGCCGGCCTTCGATCGCGAGCGGGCCTTCGACGGCTATCGCGGCTTTGGCGTCATCTATGTCGACCGGCTGACCGACAGTGCGGTGCGGCCGTTCCTGCAAGAGGCGGGCGCCGCATTGCCCCAACCCATACCCGAGACCCCGGCCGCGGATTTGCCGCCGCCGGCTGCTGCCGAAGACACCGGCCTGTCATCCGCCGAGACGGCAGCGGTCCCCGACGAAGCCGCCCCCGCGATCGAGGCGGAGACGTCTGCGCCATCCGACAATGTCGTGCCGCTGCATCCGGTTGTGCCGGTCGTGTTGCCCGTCGAGGCGCAGGCTGGCATCTCCGAGCCGCCTGTCTCCGAGCCGCCCGTCCCCACGGATGAGGAAGGCTTGCTGTCGCAGGACGAGGCGACCGCTTTTCGTGCGATCGGCGACGTGCTGGCCGAAGAGACGCCGCCGCTCGAAGCCGAACCGGAATTGCCGCTGGGGGCTGCTTCCATCGTCGGCGCCAATGCCACCGCGATCCTCGACCGGCTGCCGCTCGGCATCCTGGTCAGCCGCGACAATGTCGCGATCTATGCCAACCGCACCTTGCTGGATCTTTTGGGCTTTGCTGACGAGGACGCTTTTCACGCGGCGGGCGGCATGGCGCGGATGTTCAATCTGGCACCGACCGGCAGCGACATGATCGGCGTGCATACGGCCTCCGGCGATACGTTTTCGGCGCGGGCGCGGCTGCAGGCGATCGAATGGGACCATTTGCCAGCGACTTTGCTGACCTTGCGCCGCGACGACAAGGCCGAGCAGACGGCGCAACTCGAAGCGGACCTGCGCATTCAGAAGGGCGAGGCGCGCGAACTCTCCGCCATTCTCGATACGGCGACGGACGGCCTCGCCATCCTCGATCCGAACGGTCACATCGTTTCGCTCAACCGCTCGGGCGAGGCGCTCTTCGGCTACGATCAGAGTGAGGTCGCGGGTCAACCGCTGACCGTGCTCATCGCCGCCGACAGCCAGTCCAAGGTCAGCGATTATTTCGAGGGCGTGAAGGCGAACGGCGTTGCCAGCCTTTTAAACGACGGCCGCGAAATCGACGGCCGCGCCAAGCAGGGCGGCCTCATTCCGATCTTCATGACGCTCAGCCGCGTCGGGCCTGCCCAGAGCGATCCCGCGCAGCAGAAATTCTGCGCGCTTTTCAGGGACATGACGCATTGGAAGAAAGTCGAGGAAGAACTTCAGCAGGCGCGCCAGGAGGCCGAGCGAGCGAGTGCGCTGAAATCCGATTTCCTCGCTAAGGTTAGCCACGAAATCCGCACGCCGCTCAATGCGATCATCGGCTTTGCTGAAGTCATTCTTGAGGAGCGGTTCGGCCCTGTCGGCAACGAGCGCTATCGCGATTATCTGCGCGACATCCATACCTCCGGCACGCATGTGATGAGCCTCGTCAACGACCTCCTCGATCTTTCGAAGATCGAGGCGGGCAAGATGGATCTTCAGTTCGTCTCGGTCGATATCAACCGGGCGATCACCGAGGCGGTGGGCATCATGCAGCCGCAAGCCAATCAGGCGCGGGTCATCATGCGGCTGTCGCTTTCGCCGCATCTGCCGAAGATCGTCGCCGACGAGCGTTCGCTGCGCCAGATCCTGCTCAATCTGCTTTCGAACGGCGTCAAATTCAACGAGCCGGGCGGCCAGGTCATCATCTCCTCGGCGCTGACCGATACCGGCAATGCGGTGATCCGCATCCGCGACACTGGCATCGGCATGTCGGACAAGGAGATCGAAACCGCGCTCGAACCGTTCCGCCAGATCGCAACCTCGCGGCAGACGAACGGTACCGGCCTTGGCCTGCCGCTGACCAAGGCGCTGGTCGAGGCCAACCGCGCCTATTTCACCATCAAGAGCAAGAGGGACGAAGGCACGTTCGTCGAGGTCGCCTTTCCGCCGGCGCGGGTTTTGGCGGAATAGGACGGCGTTTCGGGCCGAGCCTCATTCGCCCCGACCTCTCAAACCGCAACCGTCCCGACGATGAGAATATGCAGCGCCCGCGGGCCGTGGGCGCCGAGCAGCAAGGTCTGCTCGATATCGGCCGAGCGCGACGGGCCGGTGATGAAATTCACCGTGCGCGGCATGGCGCCCGCTCCATAGGCGGCCCGCAAGTCCTGCCAGAAGGTATCGTAATCACCGAGAATTTTTTGCGCTTCGACGACGACGATATGCGTCTCCGGCAGAAAGTTGAGCGTCGTCGGATTGTCGGGGCCGGAGACGAGCGCCAGTGTGCCGGTCTCTGCGATGCCGGCAAAGGCATGGCTCAGACCGACACGGTCGCCGCCGTCGGCGCGGCCTTCGTCGAGCGTCAGCGCCGTCGTCGCCCAGGGCAGGGCGGCAAGATAAGGGTCAGCGCCTTTGCGCAGGCGCGGCGGCAGATTTTTGGCGCGCAAAAAATCGGCGATGCGCGCCGGTATATCCGCAGCCGCAGCGAGGACTTCGACCGTCGCGAAAACGCGCTCCGCCTCGGCACGAAAGAGAGCGACGCGATCGGCGGTTTGGCCTCGCGCCGGGATGACGCTTTCAGGCGGATCGGCAAGCCGCGCGTCGACCGCATGCCGGCGCGCCGCTTCCGCGCCGGTGACCCCCAGCGCGCGACGGATGGCGGCGAAGATTTTCGCCCGGTCGCTCATGGCTTTTTCCGCGCCGCGAATTGCGTCTGAAAGGTCTCGCCTTGCGGCGCCGGGAAATCGCGCTGAGCCGTCCAGCCATTGGCGAACGGCAGGCTGCTGAACCGACCCCGTCCGCCGAGAAGTGCCAGCGCCCGCACCCCC
>JAJXZN010000237.1 GCA_021780015.1 Pseudomonadota bacterium | reverse complement strand
CGGCACGCACGATCGGGATGTAGCCGGTGCAGCGGCACAGGTTGCCCGACAGCACCTCGCGTATCCTGGTCTCGTCGGCGTCGGGCTCGTGCGTCAGCAACGTGTGCATCGTCGTCAGCACGCCCGGGGTGCAGAAGCCGCATTGCAAGGCATGATGCTTGCGGAAAGCCGCCTGCAGCGGCGTCAGCGCGTCGTCGCGCGACAACCCTTCGACGGTCGTCACGGAAGAGCCGGCCGCCTGGACGGCAAGCATCAGGCAAGACCGCACGGCGGCGCCGTCGACGATCACCGTGCAGGCGCCGCACACGCCGTGCTCGCAGCCGACATGCGTTCCGGTCAGCCGCAAATGGTGTCGCAGGCAATCGGCGAGGTCAGTGCCCGCGTCCACGAATCAAATCAGGTCGCCGGCCGCGCCGCAGGCAAAGCCGACGAGACGCAGGACGCGGTCAACAGCCTCTCCGATGCGGCCGAACGGATCGGCGGCAGTGTCGTACTCATCAGCAATATCGCCGCGCAGACCAATATGCTGGCGCTCAATGCGACGATTGAGGCGGCCCGCGCGGGCGAGGCAGGCCGCGGTTTCGCCATTGTCGCGCAGGAGGTCAAGAATCTCGCCCTGGCGACCTCGCGCGCAACCTCGGAGATCGATGCGCAGGTCGCCGGCATCCAGGCGGCGACCCAGCACGTCGCCTCGTTCATCGCCACTATTGCCAAGACGACGCAACAGGTGAGCGCCATCGCCATCGCTGCCGAGACCGCCGTCGCGGAACAGGAGATCGCAACCCGCGAGATTGCGCGGCGCGCCGAACAGGCTTCGTCAGGCACCCACGAGATGACCGGGAACATCATCGGCGTGACCGAAGCGGCCAGCAGTTCGAGCACTGCCGCCAAACAAGTGCTTGACCTCGCGACGCTGCTCACGCGCCAATCCGAAATTCTGTCGAAGCAGGTGCGCGACTTCCTGACCATGGTGCGCGCCGCCTGAGCCGAATGGCGAAATTGACCCAGGGCGGCTTGATGCCTATGTCTTGGGCTGATTTCACCCGATCATCGCCATGGCCCTGAGACCGATCCTCATTCTTCCCGACAAAAGGCTTCGCCAGAAAGCCCAGCCCATCGCCGCCGTCGACGACGCCATCCGCGCGCTGATGGACGATATGCTGGAGACGATGTACGCGGCACCCGGCATCGGCCTCGCCGCGACGCAAATCGGCGAGATGAAGCGCCTCCTCGTCCTCGACGTGGCCAAGCGTCAGGACGAGGAAGCAAGCGCCGAGCCGATGGTCTTTGCCAATCCGGACATCGTCTGGTCGTCGGAGGAGCTCTCGACCTATAACGAGGGCTGCCTCTCGATTCCGGAAATCTACGAGGAGGTCGAACGGCCGGCGCGCATCCGGGTGCGTTATCTCGATCGAGACAACAGACAACAGGAAATCGAGGCCGACGGCATTCTCGCCACCTGCCTTCAGCACGAGATCGATCATCTGAACGGCGTGCTGTTCATCGATCATATCTCGCGGCTGAAGCGCGAGATGATCTCCAAGAAATTCGTCAAGGCCGCCAAGCGCGACGCCGAAGACGCCAAGCAGGATAAGGACGAGACGGAGGCCAGACCGGCCCGATTGGAAGGCTGAGCGCCTTGCGCACCGTTTTCATGGGCACGCCCGCGTTCGCCGTGCCGGTCCTGACCGAGATTGCGGCGCGGGGCCATGAGATCGCGGCAGTCTATACGCGAGCGCCCAAACCCGCCGGCCGGCGCGGCCTTGAAACCCTGTCCTCGCCGGTCGCTCTCGCCGCAACGAAACTTGGGCTCCCCGTCTTCACCCCAACAAGTCTGCGGACGGCCGAAGCCGCGGCGCTCTTTGCGAGCCACGCGGCCGAGGTTGCGGTCGTCGTCGCCTATGGGCTCATTCTGCCGAAAGCCATTCTCGACGCGCCGGCCCAGGGCTGCCTCAATCTGCATGCCTCGCTCTTGCCGCGCTGGCGCGGCGCCGCGCCGATCCAGCGCGCGATCATGGCCGGCGACCGCGAGACCGGCGTCGCGGTGATGCGCATGGACGAAACGCTCGATACCGGCCCCGTCGCGCTCGTCGAACGCATTCCCATCAGCCAAGAGATGACGGCGGGCGAATTACACGACCGGCTCTCCGATCTCGGCGCCGGCCTGATGGGCCGCGCACTGGAGCTTCTGGCGCGCAAGGCTCTGGTCTTCACGCCGCAGGCAGCGAGCGGCGTCACCTACGCCGAGAAGATCACCAAGGCCGAAGCCTTGATCGACTGGTCGCGCGACGCGGCCGACCTGCATAATCTCGTGCGCGGATTGTCACCCTTTCCAGGCGCCGTTTTCCTTACCGATCTCGGCAAGGGGCCGGAACGAATCAAAGTTCTCCGGGCGCATGTCGTCGCGGGCGTTGGAGCGCCGGGCCTCGTCCTCGACGATGAATTGACCATTGGCTGCGGCCGCGGCGCGCTGCGATTGCTCGAGGTGCAACGCGCCGGCCGCGGGCCAATGCCGGCCCGTGAATTTCTGCACGGCGCGCGGCTCCCGCGCGGCACACAGCTTCCCGCCTGATGCCGCGCTACAAGCTCACCATCGAATATGACGGCACCGGCCTTGTCGGCTGGCAGCGGCAGGCAAACGGCCCGTCGATCCAAGCCGCCGTCGAAAGCGCGCTTGCCGCAATCACCGGCGCCAACATTCCGATCCGCGGCGCCGGCCGCACCGACGCTGGCGTTCATGCCTTGGGCCAAGTCGCGCATGCCGACCTCGCCCGCGACTGGCGCCCTGACGTTTTGCGCGATGCGCTCAATGCGCATTTGCGGCCAAGCCGGATCGCCATCGTCCTCGCCGAACCCGTCCCCGACACGTTCGATGCCCGCTTTTCCGCCGTCCGCCGGCATTATCTCTATCGGATCACCAACCGCCGTTCACCGCTGACGCTTGAAGCGGGGCGTGCCTGGCTCGTCAAACGCAAGCTCGACGCCGAAGCCATGAATGCGGCGGCACAGATTCTTGTCGGCCGGCACGATTTTTCGACCTTTCGCGATGCCGAATGCCAAGCGGCAAGCCCGGTGCGGACCCTCGAACGGCTTGATGTCGTCCGGGAAGGCGACAGCATCGAGATTTATGCCAGCGCGCGGTCCTTCTTGCATCATCAGGTGCGCTCGATGGTCGGCTCGCTCGAACATGTCGGCGCCGGCAAATGGACCCGCCAGGACTTGAGAGCCGCGCTCGAAGCGCGCGACCGCCGCCGCTGCGGCATGGTGGCGCCGGCCGCCGGCCTTTATTTTCTATCGGTCGATTACCCGAAGCTCAGCCGTGACGAGGCGGTGCCCGAAGGCCGCGATCATTCCAAACAGCCCGGGAATTGACGAAAAAATTTATGGTTAACCGGGGTTTAAGAGAAGACAGCGCCGACGATCATGCTATAAGAATAGGCAAGCAAGAAACGGGCCGCGAAGCCCTGCCCTTCCGTCGGGGGTTGTATCGAGTATGGCGCTGACCACCAAGCTTCTTCTTCGCCAGGGCCAGTCCCTGGTGATGACGCCGCAGCTCCGCCAGGCGATCAAGCTTCTCCAATTCTCCAATGTCGAGCTTGCCGCCTTCGTCCAGGACGAGCTCGAGCGCAATCCGCTGCTGGAACGCGCCGAAGATGCGCCCGATGCCGACGTGCCGGGCGACGC
>JAJXZN010000214.1 GCA_021780015.1 Pseudomonadota bacterium | reverse complement strand
CCCCGGCCGAAGGCGGCAATGAAATCATCCGCGATGCCGATATCGTGCTTGTCGCGGTCGGCCGCCGGCCCTTTATCGAGGGTCTCGGGCTCGAAGCTGCGGGCGTCGCGACGGAGCGCGGCCGCGTTGTCATCGACGATCATTTCGCCACCAATGTGCCGGGCATCTACGCGATCGGCGATGTCGTCCGCGGGCCGATGCTGGCGCATAAAGCCGAGGACGAGGGCATTGCCGTCGCCGAAATTCTCGCGGGCCAGCATGGCCATGTGAATTACGAAGTGATTCCCTCTGTGGTCTATACGATGCCGGAGATCGCCTCGGTCGGCGCGACCGAGGAAGAGTTGAAGGCGAAGGGCATCGCCTACAACATCGGCAAGTTTCCCTTCACCGCGAACGGCCGCGCCCGGGCCAACCGCCAGACCGAGGGCTTTGTCAAAATCCTCGCGGATGCGACGAGCGACCGCGTGCTCGGCGCGCATATTGTCGGCGCCGGTGCGGGCGAAGCGATTGCCGAACTCTGCGTGCTGATGGAATTCGGCGGCGCGGCGGAAGATCTGGCCCGCACCTGCCATGCGCATCCGACGCTCTCGGAGGCCATTCGCGAAGCCGCGCTCGCCGTCGGCAAACGCGCGATTCATATTTGATCCCGCCGTCTCGCGCCTGAAGTTTCACAATTCCCGGAACGCAAAAGGCGCGATCGTCCGCATCGATTCATCGACATGCAGCGGGCGCAGCGCCGGCGGCGCGGCGCGCTGCGGGCAAGCGGTGCGCTCGCAGAGTCGGCAATTGACGCCGATCGGCGTCGCCTCGATGGCATTGAGATCGAGCCGCTTGGCATACACGAGGCGGCTGGCGTAGCGCATCTCGCAGCCAAGCCCGATCGAATAATGTGCCTCGATGGCGCCATAGGGGGTGACGGCCGGCCGCACCGTCCGCGCAATCGAGAACCAGCGCGAATTGTCGGTGAGCTCGATCACTTGCGTCTGGACCTTGCCGGGCTCGGCAAAGGCCGCATGAAGATTCCACAGCGCGCAGGTGCCGCCGAATTGCGCGAACGGGAAGCGGCCCGAGGCCAGCCTCTTCGAGACATTGCCGGCCGCATCGACGCGCAGCATGAAAAACGGGATGCCGCGCGCTGTCGAACGGCCGAGCGTCGTCAGCCGATGCGCGATCTGCTCGTAGCTCGCGCCGAACTTCGCCCCCAGCAGATCAAGATCGTAACCCGAAAGTTCCGCCGCTTCATGGAACTTGCCATAAGGCATCATCAACGCCGCGGCGAAATAATTGGCGAGCGTGATGCGCATCAGCCGCCGCTCGACATCGCCTTCCGGCAATAAGCGGACGGCAATCTCGTTGAGCAGCGCATCGTAATCGGCGAAGGCGAGTTGATGCGCCGCCTGGAATACGCGTCCCGGCGGATCGAGGATTTCGGAAATCATCAATTGCCGGCGATGATGATCATACCAGCGCAGCCGTTCGCCCATGACTTCGAGCGGCAGGATGCGCACGCGCACGCCATGGCGGGCGCGCAAATGCTCGCTGATCGCGTAGAAGAGTTCGTGCCCCGTCAGCGCGAAATCGGATGCGAGCGATTCGGCCGCCGCATCGACGTCATCGAAATGATTGCGCTGCGTATGCAGCACCGCACGGACGCGATCGACGGGGCTTTCGCGCAAGATCGCCTCGGTGCGGTCGGCATCGGCGCGCTCGTTGAGGCTCGTCTGGCTCGCCTCTCGGGCGGCGACATAAGCACGATAAAGCCGCTGCATGGCGGCGAGCAGAAAGGGTGAGTTTTCCGCTGCATCCTGGACCTCGGCGCGCGGCACGCCGGCGTCACGCAACACCGGATCGGTGAGAAGCTGTTCGATCTCGCCGACCGTCTGATTGGCCTCGCCTTCCATGAACTCGCGCGGATCGAGGCCATAGACGTCGGCGAGGCGGATGAGAACCTGCACGGTGATCGGCCGCTGGTTGCGTTCCATCAGGTTGAGATAGCTCGCGGAAACCTCGAGCTCCTCGGCCATGCGAGCCTGCGTAATCTGCCGCTCGCGGCGCAGCCGCTTAAGCCGGGCACCGGCGAAAATCTTGCGCGAGGCCACGCTTTGATCGGTCATGCCGCGAGATTAGCGAAGTAAAGTTATTTACACAATGACAAATTTACAGCAGATTGAATTTACAGAATAACCCGATTTCGCACTGCCGAAGGGTTGCGAAGGCAGAGGTTTTCCTAGCTATACGAGGCAGAGATCGCGGACTTCAACCGCGCCGATTGTCAATCGCTGTTAAGTCGTGAAACAACTCGCGAGGTCGGCTCGCGGGGCGATCTGATGTTTACCCGGAGAGGACAATGAGCAAAGCAGTCACTTTTGAAGATTTGGTGCCGTCCGCACCCAAGGGCCGGTTCGATGGCATTCGCCGCAGCTACACCCCGGCCGACGTTCTGCGGCTGCGCGGCTCGTTCCCGATCGCCCACACGCTCGCCGAGCGCGGCGCCAACCGGCTCTGGGAGCTTATGCACAAAGAGCCCTTCGTCAATGCGCTGGGCGCGCTGACCGGCAACCAGGCGGTGCAGCAGGTTCGCGCCGGCCTCAAGGCCATCTACCTCTCCGGCTGGCAGGTCGCGGCGGACTCCAATGTCGCCGGCGCCATGTATCCCGACCAATCGCTTTATCCGGCGAATTCCGGTCCCGAGCTCGCCCGCCGCATCAACAATGCGTTGAAGCGCGCCGACGAGATCGAGCATGCCGAAGGCAAGATGACGCGCGATTGGTTCGCGCCGATCTTCGCCGACGCGGAAGCGGGTTTCGGCGGCGCCCTCAACGTCTTCGAGATCATGAAGGCCTATATCGACGCCGGCGCGGCGGCGGTCCATTTCGAGGACCAGCTCGCGTCGGAGAAGAAGTGCGGCCATATGGGCGGCAAGGTGCTGATCCCGACGGCGCAGCATGAGCGCAGCCTGAACTCGGCGCGTCTCGCCGCCGACGTCAGCGGCGTGCCGACGATCGTCGTCGCCCGGACCGATGCGGAATCGGCCAAGCTCATCACCTCGGACATCGACGAGCGTGACCGCCATTTCATCGAGAAGGACAGCCGCACGGCCGAAGGCTTCTTCCGCCTGAAGCCCGGCACCGGCCTCGACCATTGTATCGCCCGCGGTATGGCCTATGCCGAGGTCGCCGACGTTCTTTGGTGGGAGACGTCGCATCCCGATCTCAACGATGCCCGCAAGTTCGCCGAGGCGGTGCATAAGAAATATCCGGGCAAGCTCCTCGCCTACAATTGCTCGCCGTCGTTCAACTGGCGCGCCAAGCTCGATGACGCGACGATTGCCAAGTTCCAGCGCGAATTGGGCGCCATGGGCTACAAGTTCCAGTTCGTGACGCTCGCGGGCTTCCACGCGCTGAACCTGTCCATGTTCGACCTGGCCGATGGCTATCGCGATCACGGCATGGCCGCCTATACCAAGCTGCAGCAGGCGGAATTCGACGCCGAGCCGCGCGGCTATTCGGCGACCCGCCATCAGCGCGAAGTCGGCACCGGCTATTTCGACGCCGTCGCTGAAGTTCTCTCGGGCGGCCAGTCCTCGACGACGGCGCTGGCCGATTCGACCGAGGCCGACCAGTTCCACGGCAAGAAGAAGGCCCACGCCGCCGAATAAGGGCGTCATAGGCCGCTTGTGAGCGG
>JAJXZN010000250.1 GCA_021780015.1 Pseudomonadota bacterium | reverse complement strand
ACCATGGCCGTCTACGCCCACTCCGCGTGATGAGTATGGGGGCATGGTCACGATGGCAGCGACCCGGTGCGACATACCTGGCGTACCGGTCAGCAGGACAAACAGAGCGAAATCATTCGCAGCCGTTTGTCACGGCACGGTCGTGTCGTGGCGCGCGGTAGATAAGGAGCACCCGTCCTGCTGGCCGATGCGTTTACGGGCCGGACCTGCGCTCACTGGAGGATGAAATGAAAATTGTGACGGCCATCATCAAACCGTTCAAACTCGATGAAGTAAGGGACGCGCTCACGACGCTCGGCGTGCATGGCATGACCGTGAGCGAAGTCAAAGGCTACGGGCGTCAGAAGGGCCACACGGAGATTTACCGTGGCGCCGAATATGCCGTGAATTTTCTTCCCAAGCTGAAAATCGAAGTCGCGATCGGCGCGGAACTCGTCGATCGGACGATCGCGGCGATCACCTCTGCGGCACGAACGGGAGAAATCGGCGACGGCAAAATCTTTGTCAGCCCGCTCGACGAAGTCGTGCGCATCCGGACCGGCGAAAAAGGCGCCGATGCCATCTAACGCTCAACCGAGATCAGCAGGAGTAACGAAATGAAATTGATTCCGTCATTGAGGGCGGGCCTTACCTCGGCTTGGGAAGCGCTGAAGAAGCCATCGGGGCTGGCGCTTGCAGGTTTGGTATTCGGCGTCCTCTTCTCGATTGCCCTTTCCGCGGTTCCCGCCGCGGCCGCGCCCGCCGCTCCGCCGGCTTGCGATGCCAATCATCTGACCGTCTGTACGCCGAACAATGGCGATACGGCCTGGATGATGACATCCATGGCGCTCGTTTTGATGATGACCGTGCCCGGCCTCGGCCTCTTCTACGGCGGCATGGTGCGCAAGAAGAACGTCGTCGATACGGTGATGACGAGCTTCGCCATCACCTGCCTCGTCACCGTCATTTTCGCCGTGCTGACCTATAGTCTCGCGTTCACGCCCGGCTCGCCGTTCATTGGCGGAACGACGCGCGTCTTCCTGCAAGGGATCTTGAGCGACGTCTCCAACAATACCGGCAATCCGAACGGACTCGCGCCGACGATTCCGGAAGATGTCTACATGGCCTTCCAGATGACCTTCGCGATCATCACGCCGGCCCTGATCGCCGGCGCCTTCGCGGAGCGCATGAAGTTCTCGGCCATGCTGGTCTTCATCGGCCTGTGGGCGATCTTCGTCTACGCGCCGGTCGCGCACTGGGTCTGGGGCTCGGACGGCTTCCTGTCGAGCGGCAATTCGGCGGCGAAGTTCCACGTTCTCGACTTCGCCGGCGGCACGGTCGTGCATGTCAATTCCGGCGTCGCCGGTCTCGTCTGCGCGCTCTTCCTCGGCAAGCGGCACGATACCGGTCCTGCCCATAACGTCGTGCTGACGATGATCGGCGCCTCGTTGCTGTGGGTCGGCTGGTTCGGCTTCAATGCCGGCTCGGCGGTCGCCGCCAATATGCAGGCCGGCATGGCCATGACGGTGACGCAGATCGCGACCGCCGTTGCGGGTCTGACCTGGATGTTCGTCGAATGGGCGCATCGCGGCAAACCGACCGTCGTCGGCATCTGCTCGGGTGCGGTCGCCGGCCTCGTCGCCATCACGCCGGCTTCGGGCTTCGTCGGCCCGGCAGGCTCCATCTGGATCGGCATCGCCGTCGGCATCTTCTGCTACTTCACGGTGACCTTCGTGAAGGGCTGGCTCGGCTACGACGACGCGCTCGATTGCTTCGGCGTCCATGCCTGCGGTGGCGCGCTCGGCGCCATCCTGACCGGCGTCTTCGCGATCAGCCAATATGGCGGGACGGCCGGCTTGATCGAAGGCAATCCCGGCCAGGTGGTGAACCAGCTGATCGGCGTCGGCATCGTTGTTGCTTATGATGCCATCGTCACGGCGATCATCCTCTTCCTGGTCAAGATGACCATCGGGTTGCGGGTTACGCCCGAAGTCGAGCGCGATGGGCTCGATCTCGCCTTGCACGGCGAGGTTGTTCAGTAACATCCGGCACCTCCCCGCTGGAAAAAACTCCGGGGCTCCTTCGGGAGCCCCTTTTTTTACCTGCCCCGAAGACCGGCGTGATGCGCGCCGCGGACGGTCAGCTTAAGCCCGCTTTAACCACGTCTCTTTAGGCTAGCCCGTGCGGGCGGATGCCGGGCGTCACTTGGCGCGAGCCCCGCGTTAGAGCCTGTTCCGGAACCGGTTTTCCAAGGGGGACAGGCGCCGACAGAGCGAATTGGCGCGACGTCTTATCGGCCCGGTGAACTCCATCCGGCCGGTAGGCGCGCCGGACCGGGGCCAGGGCAGGCATGCGTACGACGACCAGTTTCACGGCCTTGGACCATATTCCCGACCCGCTGCGCCTTTTTGCCGTGCGCCGCGCCGCCGAAATCATCGGCCTGACGCTGATCACAGGCACTGGCGCGCTGGCATTGGCGCTGCTCACGTGGTCGGTTCGCGACCCAAGCCTCAACCATGCGACCGACGGCCCGGTGCGCAATCTGCTCGGTGCTCCGGGCGCCATCACCGCCGATCTCTTCATGCAGATGCTGGGGCTCACCTCGCTTGCCCTGTTGGCGCCGCTTGCCATGTGGGGCTGGCGCCTGCTGCGCACCCGGCACCTCGATCGGCCGAGCTGGCGCCTGCTCTATTGGCTGATCGGCAGCGTTGCCGCGACGGGATTTGCCGCCGTCCTGCCGGTGACGAGCCGCTGGCCGCTGCCGACGGGTCTCGGCGGCGTGCTCGGCGATGCTTTGCTCTTCATCCCGAAACATCTTTTCGGCGGCCATGGCCCGATGACGCTGATCCTCGCGGTTATCTTCGCGGCCGTGGCGATCCTGGCGCTCGCCGCAGCGGTCGGCAAGCCGAAGCCGGAAGCCTATTTCGACGAAGACGAAGACGAGGCGCCGAAGCCCGCCAAGCGTGCGGCCGCCGCCGCTGAGGACGAGGATCGCGCCGGCGAACCGGGCTTGGCGCTGGTCGTCGTCGGCGGCGTCATTCATGCGCTCTTGACGGCGAAATCGGGCCTCGCCCGCGCCTTGGCCAAGCGGCGCGAGCCGCGCACGACACTGGCGCCTTGGCAGGATGCGGCGCGCCGCGTCGGCCCCGCGCTCGACCAGCGCCATATGCGCGGAGACCCCAATTTCGATCTCGGTTTCGAACCGTCGGCCTATGCGCCGCCGGCCGCCCGCGCCGCGCGCCAGGCCGCCGAGGCCGAAGCCGAGGATCTGCCGGGCAGCCGCAGCCGCGTTACGCCGGGCACGACCAATCTGAAGTCGGGCCAGCGCCTGCAGCGCGAAATCCAGCCCTCGATGCTCGACCGCCTGAGCAAGGCCAAATATCAGCTGCCGCCTCTGCTCATGCTGAGCGAGCCGAAGCGCGGCGCGGTCAACCGCGTCTCGGAAGAAGCGCTGCAGCAGAATGCGCGGCTGCTCGAAGGTGTGCTCGACGATTTCGGCGTCAAGGGCGAGATCATCAATGTGCGGCCGGGGCCGGTGGTGACGCTTTACGAGCTTGAGCCGGCGCCCGGCATCAAATCGGCGCGCGTCATCGGCCTTGCCGACGACATCGCCCGCTCGATGTCGGCGGTCTCCGCCCGCGTCGCCGTCGTCCAGGGCCGCAACGTGATCGGCATCGAACTGCCGAACCAGCGCCGCGAAATGGTCTATCTGC
>JAJXZN010000294.1 GCA_021780015.1 Pseudomonadota bacterium | reverse complement strand
GCGGGCCTTGCCGCCGATGCGCTCTACGAGCGGGTGATCTTGCTCTTCGACGGCAACGATTCCGATCAGCTCGCGAGCGCGCGCGCACAATGGAAGGCGCTCAAGGATAAGGGCTTTTCGCTGACCTATTGGCAGCAGAACGAGCGCGGCGGCTGGGAAAAGAAGGGGTGAGGCGTTTCGCTTACGAGCGCGCCATCAGCGAGACGGCGAGCGCATAGATGCGCAGCCGCGCCTGTTCCGGCAGGCCGCCAAGTGTTTTCAGATAAATCTGGCCGACCGTGCACATGCGGGCATCGGGAATCGGCGGATTGGGCGTCTTGCCGTCGAGAATCGCGGCGACTTCGGCGTCGTTGACGCCTTGCGCCTTCATCGCGCTCGAAAGCGCGTTGAAGTCGGAATCGCTCGGCGCATCACGCTCGACCCCGTTGACGCGGCCGCTGCCGATCGCCTCAAGTCCGGCAATCGCCATATCGGCGACAAGCGGGCGATGCGAGGCGGAAAAGGCGAAAAAGGCTTGGCTTGCGCCGCCATAGAGGAAGTCGACGCAGAGTTTCGGGTCGCTGGCCGCCAAGGCCTGCATCATCCGCAGCTGAATATCGAAAATGTGCGCCAGCGCCGGGCCGTCCGCCTTGGCCGCCAGAATGCCATTGGAGACGCGAAGGTCGCGCACCGCCTCCGAGAGCAGCGCATCGACATTCGTCAGATCCTTGCCGTCGAGCGCCTCCTTGGCGAATCCGTCAAGGATCGAATCATATTCGGAGGGCAGCGTCGCGCGCAGGCGGGCAAAGAAGACGGCATAGTCCGGTGCTTTGGTGGCGATCTCCCGCTCGATCGATTGCCGCGCGAGCATCAACGGCTCCGGCGGCGGCGGCCCGGCCGCGGCGGGGGTGCTCGGCGGCGGCGGCGTTGCGGCTTGCTGGCCGGCGTCCATGAAAAAGCCGATCGCAAGCGCGACAGCGATCACCGCGGCAAAGCTCAAAAGCGCCAGACGTAGAATGTCCTGGCCTTCAAACCCGCGCACGAGAACGGGGCCGTCGTCGCCGTGATACGCGTCGGACAACTCAGAACACTCCCCGCCGCACGGCGGCGCTTTTCGGCCAAGTTTCCGGGCCACGCTCTTTGGCCGCGTTGCAGGACCGTTTTCTTGGACCATTTTCTTGGCCCGCTTTCTTGGGCGGCGCCATGCGGTCTTCTAAGGCGTTGATTTGAAGCATAGTTACGCGGCGAAGGCCAGCGCTCCCGAGCAGATTTTACTGGCTGGCGATCTTAAGCCGTTCGAATCCGGCCGCGAGATCGGCCTTCAGGTCCTCCGGATCTTCGAGACCGATGGAGAAGCGCAGGGCTGGCCCTGGCGGCGCGAAGGTCGTCGCCGTGCGATAGGTGCTGCAGTCGAAGGGAATGACGAGGCTTTCGTAGCCGCCCCAGGAATAGCCCATGCCGAACAGGCTCAAACCGTCGAGGAAAGCGGCCAAGGCCGGCTGCGAAACCGGTTTCAAGAAGACCGAAAAAAGCCCCGACGAGCCGCGGAAATCGCGCCTCCAGATGGCGTGACCGGGGCAGTCGGGCAGGGCGGGGTGAAGCACGCGCGCGACCTCGGGGCGTGCGCTGAGCCAAGTGGCGAGAGCAAGGCCCTGGCGTTCGGCTTCGCGCAGCCGCAGTTCGAGCGTGCGCAGGCCGCGAAGCGCGAGATAGACATCCTCCGGGCCGGGGCAATTGGCGAAGAGATCAAAGCTCGCGCGCAACCGCGGCAGCCAGCGTTCATTGGCCGAGACGAGGCCAAGCAAAAGATCGGCATGGCCGGAGAGATATTTCGTCCCGGCCTCGATGGCGAGGTCGATGCCGAACCGGTGCGGCGGAAAAAACAGCGGCGTCGCCCAGGTGTTGTCGAGAATGGTGCAGAGATCCTTCTCGATCGCCACGGCGGCAATCGCCGGCACGTCCTGGATTTCGAACGTCTGCGACCCGGGGGTTTCGAGAAAAATCACGCGGGTGTTGGATCGAATGAGCGCGGCGATGCCGGCGCCGAGGCCGGGATCGTAATAGGTCGTCTCGACGCCCATCCGTTTCAGGAACCGGTCGCAGAAATTGCGCGTCGGCTGATAGACGGAATCGCTGACGAGGATGTGATCCCCGGCCTTCACCGCCGAGAGGATGGCGAGGGCGACGGCCGAAAGGCCGGAGGGCGCAAGCACCGTGCCGGCGGCGCCGGCGATCTCCGTCCAGGCGGTTTCGAGCGCGTCGGTCGTCGGCGTGCCATGCGTGCCGTAGGTGTATTTGGCATTGCGCGCGACGAGATCGGCATAGGAGCGGTAAAGGACTGTCGAACCGCGATAGATCGGCGTGTTGATGAAACCGTGCTGCTCGAACGGGTGGCGGCCGGCATGCACCAGTTTCGTGCGATCTTTCAAAGGCCGTCGCTCGTCCATCTTCGACATCGTCCCTCGCTGGCGCCGACACTATGACCGAGGCTTTACGGCAAATCTCAGATTCGCTCCAATTTGGCGCTTTTGGCAATTTGTCGCGCCGCTTGACCGCGCTGCCGGAAAGTTCTGATAGTCGCGCCGCCCGCGCCCCCAAGCTTGGAGCCGAAATGATCAAAGCCCCCCTGCTCAGATTCATCCTTTGCCTGTCGTTCGGCTTATCGTTCGGCTTGGCGGCGGCTTCCGCTGCCGCGGGCGCGACGCTCGACCAGGTCAAGCAGCGTGGCTATCTCAACTGCGGCTCGAACCCCGGCCTCGCCGGTTTCGGCCTGCCGGATTCAAACGGCAATTGGACCGGCCTCGACGTCGATTTCTGCCGCGCCGTCGCGGCGGCGATTTTCGACGATCCGAACAAGGTCAAGTTCATTCCGTTAACCGCCAAGGATCGTTTCACCGCCCTGCAATCCGGCGAGGTCGACGTGCTCGCCCATAACACGACCTGGACGGTTTCGCGCGAAGCGGGGCAGGGACTGCTCTTTACCGGCGTCAATTATTACGACGGCCAAGGATTCATGATTCATAACAAGCTGAACATTTCTTCGGCGCTCGAACTGTCCGGCGCGTCGATCTGTGTGCAGCAGGGGACGACGAGCGAGTTGAACCTCGCCGATTTCTTTCATTCGCATCAGATGCAATATGAATCGGTCACCTTCGCGACCTCCGACGAAGCGCTCAAAGCTTATGACACCGGGCGCTGCGACGCCTTCACCACCGATTCCTCGGCGCTTTACATCGAACGCTTGAAGCTCGCCAATCCCGATCAGAACGTCATCCTGCCGGAGATTATCTCGAAAGAGCCGTTCAGCCCCGCCGTCCGCCAGGGCGACGACCAATGGTTCAACATCGTCAAATGGGTCAATTTTGCCATGCTCGATGCGGAGGAAGCCGGCATCACCTCGAAGAACGTCGACGAGAAGATGAGTTCCGACGATCCGACGGCGCGGCGGCTCCTCGGCGTCGAGGGCGATTTCGGCCAGTCTCTGGGCCTGACCAAGGACTGGGCCTATCGCATCATCAAGCAGGTCGGCAATTACGGCGAGAGCTTTGATCGTAACCTCGGCTCAGGCTCGAAGCTCGGGATCAAGCGCGGCATCAACTCGCTGTGGACGCGCGGCGGCATCCAATATGCGCCGCCGGTGCGCTGAACGGCCTTCAACGCAATGCTGACGAGCCCGATCGAGCGCGGCGGCGCAATACGCAGCGCGCTCGTGCAGATCGTTTTTGTGATGGGACTCGCGT
>JAJXZN010000029.1 GCA_021780015.1 Pseudomonadota bacterium | reverse complement strand
GATCTTCGCCGATCCGGCACAAGTCGAGACCGTGCTGCTCAACCTGGCCGTCAACGCCCGCGACGCCATGCCGAACGGCGGCAAACTGACGATCGAGACCGCCAACACCTATCTCGATGAGCGCTATGCTGGCGCGCATAACGAGGTCGCGGCGGGCCAATATGTGATGCTCTCGGTCACCGACACCGGCGTCGGCATGCCGGCGGATGTGGTCGAGCGCGCCTTCGAGCCGTTTTTCTCGACCAAAGGCTCGGGCCGCGGCACGGGCCTCGGCCTCAGCCAAGTCTTCGGCTTCGTCAAACAATCGGACGGCCACGTCAAAATCTATTCGGAGCCGGGCGAAGGCACGACCGTGAAGGTCTATCTGCCCCGCTATGTCGGCCAGGCAACGGCCGTCGAGCGGGAAGGCGCGGGCGGCGCAATTCCGCGCGGCACCCTCGACGAAATTGTTCTCGTTGTCGAAGACGACCTCAAGGTCAAGCAGATGTCGATCGAAGCCTTGCGTGAACTCGGCTACAGCGTGATCGATGCGCAGACGCCGTCCGAAGCGATGCGGAAATTCAAGGCGCAGCCGCAGATCGCGCTCTTGTTCACCGACATTGTCATGCCGGAAATGACCGGCCGCGAACTCGCCGAGCGCATGACGGCGCTACGGCCCGGCCTCAAAGTGCTGTTCACGACCGGCTATACGCAGAACGCGATCGTGCATAACGGCATTGTCGATCCAGGCACCGCTTTCCTGCCGAAGCCGTTTACGCTCGATCAGCTCGCGCGCAAAGTGCGGGCGGTCATCGACGGCAAGGAATAGATCTGGCGGCGGCTTGCCCGGATAGAGGCGCCAAAATAAAAGCCCCGGCCGAGACCGGGGCTTTCCTGTTCGTTGTCGGGTTGCGCACGGCAAGCCCGCAATGTCAGCGCAGGCGCTGAACCCCCGCAACGAGAGCGGCGGTGAGTTCCAGCGGCTTTGCGATCAGACATTGAGACACTGGATCACCTCCTTTCGATTGGTTGACGATGCGCCCTTATCGCAGGCGCGGCGCCCGCTGCCAAGCGATTAGCTCACCCGCGGCTGGGCGTGACCGAGAACGACGACGCGCGTGCCAACCGGGGTCTGCGCGTAGAGGTCGATTACGTCCTGATTGATCATGCGGATGCAGCCCGAGGACGCATGCGTGCCGATCGACCAGGGCTCGACCGTGCCATGGATGCGGTAGAGCGTATCCTTGTTGCCCTGCCACAGATACATGGCGCGGGCGCCGAGCGGGTTGCCCGGGCCGCCATGCATGCCGAGACCGCTCTGCAATTGCGCCAGCTGTTTGCGCAACTGCGGCTCGCGGGCGATCATCTCTTTCGGCGGGTACCAGTCCGGCCATTCCTGCTTGGAATGAATTTCGGCGACGCCGGACCACATGAAGCCCTCACGGCCGGGACCGATGCCGTAGCGCATGGCCTTGCCGTTCGGCAGGATATGATAAAGGTAGCGCGCGGCCGGATCGATGACGATCGTGCCGGGCTGCTCGACGGTCTGATAATCGACGAGCTTGCGCATGAAGCCCTTCTTGATCTGCGACAGCTTGACCGCCGGAACCTGGAAACTGCCGTCCTGGAAGCCGGCATACATCGCCTCGTAGTCGATCGGCCCGTTGCCGGCATCGGCTTGCGCGATCAGAGCCTCGGACGGGGCCGCTGCGGGCGGGCTGTTCGGCTGCGGCGGGACGGCGGCATTGGCCTCGAACCCTGGGCTCGACTGGCTCGTGACGCAGCCGGCGAGGGTCAGGGAAGCGCCAGCCGCCGCGGCGCTGGCCAAAAGATTGCGACGGGTGATGAAGCTCATGGAACTACCCTGCAAAAGTCAGTGAAACGCGCCGTGCGGCACCGGCTGAGCCGGCCCGTCAGTCAAAGGCCACGATGCGATACGTGTCTTAAAATTACGGCAAAAAGCGCGGCATGTTTGTGTCCTCCGCGCCACGGCGCGTCACTTTCCGGTCCCGGCCTCGCTAAGCGGCACCCATCTCCTCGAGCACGCGGGCGACAGCGGGGTGGGCGCGGCTCGTTTCGACATAGCGGGCGACCTTCGGATAGGCGCCGATCAGGTCGCGGTGCATCAGCGGTTCGACGACCCGCGGCACGCGGAAAAGCGCCGGCGCCAACTGGCAATCCGCCAAGGTCAGGTCCGCACCGGCGGCGAACGGTTCGCCGCTCAACAGCCCTTGCAGGGCTGAGAGGCCGCGCACGAGGCGGGTGAGGCGGTTGGCGCCCTCCTCGCTATTGGGTGGCGCCTGTCTCAACTCGACCGTCTGCGCGGTGATGTGCAATTCGCCGATGCGCTGCAGCAGCCGGACTTGGGCGCGCGCCTCCGGATTTTTCGGCAACAGGGCCGGGACCGGAAATTTCTCTTCAAGATATTCCATGATCGCCGAGGATTCCGGCAGCCGCGCGCCGTCGCCGAGGATCAGGCAGGGGATCGTGCCGAGCGGATTGACGGCATGGTATTGCGCCGAGCGCAGGCCGCCGGGCGGGGCGACGATTTCGATGTCGAGCGACTTGGCATAGATGGCGATACGCACGGGCGCGGAAAACGGCGAGGAGTTTTCCGAGTAAAGCCGCATCGGCTCAGGGGCCTTCCGCCTCGGCCTGCTGCACGTCGAGCTTCAGCCGTTCCGGCCTTGGCATGGCGATAATGCTGTAGCCGGCATCGACATAATGGATCTCGCCGGTGACGCAGCGGGCGAGATCGCTGAGCAGGTAAAGCGCGGCGCCCCCGACATCCTCGATCGTAATGGCGCGGCGCAGCGGCGCATGCAGCTTCTCGTAATTGAACATCGCCCGTGCATCGGTGATGCCGGCGCCCGCCAAAGTGCGCACCGGGCCGGCCGAGATTGCGTTGACGCGAATGCCGGCGGGGCCGAAATCCGCCGCAAGGTAGCGCACGCCGGCTTCGAGCGCCGCCTTGGCGATGCCCATCACGTTGTAATTGGGCATGGCCCGGGTCGCACCGCCGAAGGTGAGGGTGAGCAGGGCGCCGCCGTCCGGCATCAGCGCCGCGGCGCGCTTCGCCGCCTCGGTGAAGGAAAAGGCCGAGATCAGCAGCGTGCGCTGAAAATTCTCGCGCGTCGTATCGGCATAGCGGCCGCGCAGCTCCGCGCGGTCAGAATAGGCGATGCAATGGACGAGAAAGTCGAGCTTGCCCCAGGTCTCGGCGAGCGCCGCGAAGACGGCGTCCAATTCGGCGATATTCTCGACATCGCAAGGCAGCACCAGCGACGAGCCGAGGCTCTTCGCCAAGGGCTTGACGCGCTTGCCGAGCGCTTCGCCCTGATAGGTGAAGGCGAGTTCGGCGCCTTGTTGCGCCAGCGCGCTCGCTATGCCCCAGGCGATCGAATGATCGTTGGCGACCCCCATCACCAGGCCGCGCTTGCCGCCCATCACGCCGCTCACCATCGTGACCCCCTTTTCCCCGCCGCCGCCGTCAACCGTTGTAGCGCTGCAGGACCAGCGTTGCGTTGGTGCCGCCAAAGCCGAAGGAGTTGGACAGCACCGTATTGATCTCGACGTTGTCCATACGCTTGCGCACGATCGGCATGTCGGCGAAGGCAGGGTCGATCTCATCGATGTGAGCCGACTCGCAGATGAAGCCGTTGTTCATCATCAAGAGCGAGTAGATCGCCTCGTGGACACCCGTCGCACCAAGCGAATGACCGGTCAGCGATTTTGTGGCCGAT
>JAJXZN010000319.1 GCA_021780015.1 Pseudomonadota bacterium | reverse complement strand
CAGCTTGTGATATTGCTCCTGCCGGCGCGCCCGCAGCCGCGCCTTTTCGGCATAGGCATTTTCGACATCCGGCGGCGGGCGGACCTGCACGTCGCCGGTCGAGCCGTCGACGATGACCGCATCGCCCGGTTCGACAAAAGAGAGAATGTTGGAAACCTCGCCGACCGTCGCGACGCCAAGCGCGCGGGCGACGATGGCGACATGGCTCGAAAGACCCGCATCCTCCAGCACGACGCCGCGCACTTTGGTGCGATCGTAATCGAGCAGCGCTGCCGGTCCCATCGTCCGCGCGACGATGATCGCATTATCCGGCAGTTCCGCCTGCGCCGTGACGAAGTCGCGCCCGGCAAGCTGATAGAGCAGTCGGTTGGCAAGATCGTCGAGATCGTGCAGGCGCTCGCGCAGATAGGGATCGGTCTGACGCTGGAGGCGCGCGCGCGCATCGTTTTGTACCCGCTCGACCGCTGCCTCGGCCGTCAGGCCCGTCGCGACGGCTTCGCGCAAACGGCGAATCCAGCCGCGGTCATAGGCGAACACGCGGAAGGCTTCGAGCACTTCGCGATGTTCGCCGTGACCGAGGTCGCCGCGCTCGATCAATTTGTCGATCGATTCGCGCACCCCGCCGATCGCAGTTTCAAGCCGCTCGGTCTCGGCCTTCACGTCCTCGGCGACGAGTTGTTTCACCGTGACACGCGGCTCGTGCAGCACCACATAGCCGAGCCCGACACCATCGGCGATGGGCACGCCTTTCAGCGTCACCGGCCGGTTGAGCGCGATCTCCGTATCGAGCAGGCCGATCGACTGCAATTCGCCGGACGCGACCATTTCGGCGAGCAGCATTGCCGTCGTCTGCAGCGCCTCCATCTCTTCTTCGAGATAGACGCGGCGGGCGCGGTTCTGGACGACGAGAACGCCGAGCGTATTGCCGCCGCGCAGGATCGGCACGCCGAGAAACGACGAATAGATCTCTTCGCCGGTCTCCGGCCGATACGAGAAGGAGGGATGATGCTGCGCGTCGGCGAGCGCAAGCGCTTCCGCCGATTCGGCGATCAGGCCGACGAGGCCCTCGCCCTTGCGCATCGTCGTGAGGTGGACCGCCTCGCGGTTCAGACCTTCGGTTGCGAAAAGCTCAAGCCGGCCGTCGGCGCGCAGAACGTAAACGGAGCAGACTTCCGCCACCATATTCGCGGCGATGAGGATGACGATCTTGTCGAGGCGGTCCTGCGGGCTGATCGGCTCCGCCATGACTTCGCGCAGGCGCCGCAGCAATTGCCGCGGGCCGCCGGGCGCAGCGCGCAAGGCTTTGTCTTTTTCCGGCCCTTGAGCCTCGGATTCATAGGTCGGCACAAAGTCTCATCCGCAGGGGGGACTATCAAGACATCCAATCAGGAGAAACGCCCGCCGCACGCTTCTCCGGCGATGGCACTGCGGCGATCGGACGGGCTCTAGACGAACCCTGCCATTGCAAAGGCCGCTGCCACCGAAACGCGACAGCTATCCCTATAGCCAATGCAAAGATCAGACCGCAAGCGCCATTCGATCCACGGCGAAAAAGATGCGCAGATTTTAGACCTGATCAAGGCCATAAAGCGTGTGCAATGTGCGCACGGCGAGTTCGGTATAGGCGGCGTCAATCAATACTGAAAATTTGATCTCTGACGTCGTAATCGCGCGGATGTTGATGCCTTTTTCCGATAGGGCCTTGAAGGCCAGCGCGGCAACGCCGGCGTGGCTGCGCATGCCGATGCCGATGGCCGAGACCTTGGCCACATCGCCGGCGCCTTGCAATGCAGCAAAGCCGATCGTCGGGCGGGCCTTTTCCAGAATGGCTCTCGCGCGGTCGTAGTCGTTGGCCGCGACCGTGAACGTGATGTCGGTCGTCACCGTATCGTCTGAGGCGACCTGGACGATCATATCGACATTGATATGCGCCTCGGCGAGCGGCATGAAAATCGCCGCCGCGACGCCTGGCCGGTCGGCGACGCGGCGCAACGTGATCTGCGCCTCGTTGCGCGAAAATGCGATGCCCGTGACGACCTGCTGCTCCACGATATCCTCCTCATCGCAAATCAACGTGCCGGGTCGCGGATCGTCGGGATCGTCGAAGGACGAGCGTACATAAGTTTTGACCCGTTTCATCATCGCCAGTTCGACCGAGCGTACCTGCATCACTTTGGCGCCGAGCGATGCCATCTCCAGGATTTCCTCGAAGGCGATGCGGTCAAGCCGGCGCGCCTTCGGCACCACCCTCGGGTCCGTCGTGTAGATGCCGTCGACATCGGTATATATATCGCAGCGCTCCGCCTTGATCGCGGCCGCAACTGCCACGGCACTGGTGTCCGAACCGCCGCGTCCAAGCGTTGTCACGCGGCCGGTCGCGGCATTGAGACCCTGGAAGCCAGCGACGACCGCGACCTCCTTCATCAGGAAGCCCGCGATTATATGCTCGCCGGTCACGCCGGCGATCCGCGCCGCGCTGGCCGCCTCGGTCGTCAGAATCGGCACCTGCCAGCCTTGCCAGGAGCGGGCTCGAATGCCCATATCCTGGAGGACGATGGCGAGCAGGCCCGCACTGACCTGTTCGCCGGTGGCGACGACGGCGTCATATTCGCGCGGATCGTAACGAGGGGAGGCGTCCTTGCAGAGCGCGACCAGCTCATCGGTCTTGCCAGCCATGGCCGAGACGATGACCGCGACCTCATGGCCAGCGGCGACTTCGCGCTTGACGTGGCGCGCGACATTGCGGATGCGATCAATGCCGGCGACGGATGTGCCGCCGAATTTCATCACGAGGCGGGCCATCGGGTCCGGCAGCGCTTTCTTGTTTCGGTCTTTGGAATCTTTGACCCCGGCGGCTGGATTGCGCGCCGCGGCAATGCGGCGCGTTTACACCACGACCTTGGCGGCCAAGTCAATTCGAGGCAAAAGCCGCACAGGAGGAGGGTTAAGATGTCGGGGGTAGTGGCGCCGCAGGCGCAGACGAGCGTCGATCCGGACGAGGTCGCGCGCTTCGACCGTCTGGCTGCGACCTGGTGGGATTTGAAAGGGCCGATGAAACCTTTGCACCGGTTCAACCCGGTGCGCGTCAATTACCTCAAGCAGCTTCTCATCGACCGGCCGCGCGGCGACAGCCGTCCCACGGCGAAGCCCGACCGACCGCTCGACGGCCTCGAAATTCTCGACATCGGCTGCGGCGGCGGCATTTTGAGCGAGGCTCTAGCGCGGCTCGGCGGCGAGGTGACCGGCATCGATCCCGCGCCCACCAACATTGCCGTTGCGCGCCGCCACGGCGAGGAATCGGGCCTCAGGATCAGCTATCTCGAGACCACCGCCGAAGCGCTCGCAGCGGAAAACCGGCGCTATGACGTGGTACTTGCCATGGAAGTCGTCGAGCATGTGCGCGATGTCAAAGCCTTCGTTGCAACGGCGGCGTCAATGGTGCGCCCGGGCGGCGTTCTGGTCGCGGCGACGCTCAATCGTACTCTGAAAAGCTATGCAATGGCGATCGTCGGCGCGGAGTATATTCTGCGCTGGCTGCCGCGCGGAACGCACGATTGGGACCATTTCGTCACGCCGCGCGAACTGCGCCTTGCCTTGCGCGCCGGGGGGCTCAAAATTCTCGACGAAACCGGCGTCGTCTACCATCCGCTCAGCGCCACTTGGCGCCTCAGCCGCGACATGGATGTGAATTACATCATCGCCGCCGAACGCAAGGCCTGACCGGA
>JAJXZN010000135.1 GCA_021780015.1 Pseudomonadota bacterium | reverse complement strand
CCTTTCTCGCCACCGTCTCGGCGGCGAAACCCAAGATCGCCGATTATCCCTTTACGACGCTCGCGCCGCAGCTCGGCGTCGTCGCCTGCGACGGGCGCGAATTCGTCCTCGCCGATATTCCTGGCCTCATCGAAGGCGCGCATGAAGGCGCTGGCCTCGGCGATCGCTTCCTCGGCCATGTCGAGCGCTGCGAAGTGCTGCTGCATCTCGTCGATGCCGGCAGCGATCACGCCGGCAAGGCTTATAAGATCGTGCGCCACGAGATCGAAGCCTATGAGGCGGGGCTTGCCGAAAAGCCGGAGATCGTCGCCCTCTCCAAGGCCGAGACGGTCGATGCGGAGACCTTGAAGACGCAGATGGATAGGCTCAAGCGCGCAGCAAAGCGCAAGCCGATCGCGCTCTCCTCCGCCACCGGCCAGAACGTGCAGGAAGTCTTGCGCGCTCTGCTGAAAGAGATCGAATCGACGCGCCAAGGCGAACCCGCGCCGGCGCAAGAGTGGCACGCATGACGCTCGCCGAGACGTCGCAATTGACCCCTAAGCTCGTCCAGTTCCGCCGCATCGCGATCAAGGTTGGCTCGTCGCTGCTCGTCGATCCCGTCGCCGGCGAAGTGAAGCGCGACTGGCTCGCGGCGCTCGCCGCCGACATTGCCGGCCTGCACAAGATCGGCGCCGACGTGCTCGTCGTCTCTTCCGGCTCGATCGCGCTCGGCCGCAGCGTGCTCGGCCTGCCGGACGGCGCGCTAAAACTCGAAGACAGCCAGGCCGCCGCCGCCGTCGGCCAGATCGCACTGGCGCGCATCTGGTCGGAGGTTCTGGGCGCGCATGGCATCAAGGCCGGCCAGATCCTCGTCACCTATCACGATACGGAAGTGCGCCGGCGCTATCTCAATGCGCGCGCGACGATCGAGCGGCTGCTCGACCTGCGCGCCGTGCCGGTCATCAACGAGAACGACACGGTCGCGACCTCCGAAATCCGCTATGGCGATAACGACCGGCTGGCGGCGCGCGTCGCCACCATGGCCTCGGCCGATTTGCTGATCCTGCTCTCCGATGTCGCCGGGCTTTACGATGCGCCGCCGGCGGAAAACCCCGGCGCCCGGCTAATCCCGGTCGTCACCCGCATCACGCCGGAGATCGAGGCGATGGCCGGCGGCGCGGCGTCGATCCTGTCGCGCGGCGGCATGCGGACGAAGATCGAGGCCGGCAAGATCGCAACCGGCGGCGGCACGCATATGCTGATCGCCGACGGGCGCATCGCGCATCCCGTCGCGCGCATCGAACAGGGCGGCCTTTGCACCTGGTTTTTGACCGGCTCGACGCCGGTGACGGCGCGCAAGAAATGGATCGCCGGCACGATCGAGGTGCGCGGCGCATTGACCGTCGACGACGGCGCGGCGAAGGCGCTGATCTCCGGCAAGAGCCTGCTCCCGGCCGGCGTCAAGAAAGTCGAAGGCGACTTTTCCCGCGGCGATTGCGTCATCATCCGCGACGCGGACGGCCACGAATTGGGCCGCGGCCTCGCCAATTACGATGCCGACGAGGCGGGAAAGATCGCCGGGCACAATTCAGCCGAGATCGAGACCCTGATCGGCACGCCCGGCCGCGCGGCGCTTATCCACCGCGATGATATGGTGCTGAAGGGGGATTGAGGGTTGATTCTGCCTCAAGCCTATAAAGATGGTTCAATAGCAAAAATTCAGCGAGTTGTTCACTGCGCGAGCCGGCCAGCTCTTGATGGGCCCGCGGATTGCGATGCGCCATATAAGCTCCCGCGAAAAGATTGATACGGCCCTGCTTTTCCCCTTCATCCGTTTTCTCCCAGGTCAAGCATGGCTTGGCTGTGCCGAAGGCTTTCGAAAATAATTTCGCCCCATGTTCGGTTAATCCCGTCAATGCTCGAACTATGTCCTCCAGCCGTCGATAGCCCTTTAAAAGTTTATCGTCAGGCTCGTCCCAAAAAGACAGTGCTAAATCCATTATACGGTCGTCTATAATTGCGAACGGGATGACCGGAGGAAACTCCTCCCAAATTGTTCTGCCGTAATGTTTCTCTAATAGATAATCTGGCCAACGGCTCGGTCGAATCGCTCTCGTGGCCATAATTTCTTTAAACTCGGCGGTCGTTAGAGCAGATTTATCCAGCCGTTCGATTACGCCTTCATCTACTTCGCATTCATCAATTTCTGAGCCGTGCTCTTTTAATAGCTGGAGGGAAATTGAAAATCGTGTAGGGCCCTCGCCGCCATATCCCGATGCAAACCCAGATTTGATCGCGACAACATCTCCGTTTTCCTTGGTAAGCAAAAGACAATGAAATTTCGACGCAGAGATTATGCGAGTGCGTATTATGTGATCGCCAAATTGCAGTAAGCGCATCACAGCTTCTTGGCAGTCGAGCGACGCACCCGCTATCCCATGATATTCGATGCCTTCTAGTTGGTTCAGAGACGTTCCTTTGGCATCTTGCATGTGTTTCTCTTAAGCTGGAGATGTCCGTTAATTAACTACCGGAATTCTGAACCGCGTGGATGGCCGGGACAAGCCCGGCCATGACGGCGCCCAGGTTCGAGGCTTTCGCATGCGACACCTGATCCGCCTTCTCCAGCGCGTGGCAATCTTGGCGCTCGGCGCCTTGACGGTCTGGCTGATCGTCTTCGTCATCTTCCGCTTCGCAGACCGAAGGCTGCCGTGGATCATCGCTCTGTCGGTGACCTATCTCGCGGCGGCCTATGTCGTGCTGCCCTATGCGGTGCGCATGGGCCTTAAAATCCTCAACCGCAAGCATGTGCCGGCCTATACGATGACCGGCGACGGCCTGCCGGGCGATCCGGTCAATCTCGCGCTCGTCGGCGACCTCGCGCAACTCACCGCGGCCTTTGCCGCCGCCGGCTGGTCGGGCGCCGACCCGCTCGGCCTCAAGAGCGCATGGGGCATGGTCCGGGCCTTCGTCTTCAACAAGCCCTACCCGACCGCGCCGTTCAGCCCGCTCTATCTCTTCGGCCGCAGCCAGGACATCGGCTTCCAGCAGGCGATCGGCGACAGTCCGCGCCAACGCCATCACGTGCGCTTCTGGGCGAAGAGCCTGGCCGAGACGCAAGTCGACGTCACGAACCCGCGCTTCTGGCTCAACAAGGACAGGCCGGACGAGAGCGAGCGCGTCGTCTGGCTCGGCGCCGGAACGCGCGACACCGGCTTTTCGCTGACGCGGCTGACGTTCCAAGTCACGCATGCGACGGATTCCGACACCGATCTGGAGCGGACCCACATCATCGATGCTTTGACGGCCTGCGGCGCGATCGGCGCGGCGGCGCTCTACAAGGCCGGCCATCACCTGCCGGCCAACGTCAACCATTACGTCACGGATGGCGATGTCGCGGTGGCGGAACTTGCGGGCGTCAGCTCCAGGCGCACGTGAAGCGTCGGCGGCTCCCGCCGCAGCACCATCGGCAGGCCGCTGTGCTGGAAGACATGCAGCATCGGGATATTGTCGGCGAGGATTTCGGCTTCGAGGTAAGTGAGCCCGTTGGCGCGGGCGATCGCGGCGATATGCTTCATCAGAAGATTGCCGATGCCGTGGCCCTGATAGCCATCGACGATGGTGAAGGCGAGTTCGGCCGAGAGCGGCGGGTCGCCGCCGTCGAGTGCGAAATAGCTGACGCCGCCGATGATCATCTCGTCCGCGCCCGCGCCGATCGTGACCAGCCGCGCCGCACCCCGGCGGGAATCGACGCC
>JAJXZN010000028.1 GCA_021780015.1 Pseudomonadota bacterium | reverse complement strand
CAAAGCGGCGATATGGGTGCTGATGTTCGGGTCGATGCCGCGGCCCGGCGCGTCGGTGACATGCGGCGCGGCAATCAGCGCCGGTGCAATGGTCTTGCTCATCATTCTCCCTCTTTGAACGTCTCACCATAGCAGCTTATTCGGCGAGGGCAGTGCCTTCGCGCCGCAACGCGGCGACAGCGACGAAATTTCCGGCAAGCCCCGCCGCTATTCCCGGCGCCGCCTCGTTGAGGACGGCGCCGAGGCCAAAAAATTTCCACAGCGCCGCGGTGATGAAGCCGATGATGATCGCGGCGATGACCGAGCCGCCCGTCCGCCGCCAGCCGAGGACGCGGATCATCACCGCCGGCGCGAGCGCTGCGCCAAGCAGCGAGATCGACGAGAGGACGAGGGTGACGACCGAGCGATCGAGCTTGGCCGAGATCGCCATCGAGGCGATTCCGAGCACAAGGACGATAGGCCAAAGCGGCGGGCCGCGGCGCGTCACCATCGCGATCAGATCGAATTTCACCGTCTGCGCCATGGCGACGAGCAGGCTGTTCGAGGTCGCGGCAATGGTTGCAAAAATATCCGCGACGATGAGGCCGGTGAGGATCGGTCCCATGTCGGTGCGGAAGAACAGGCTCAAGCCCGCTTCCGGATCGGCGATCGCCGGCATGATGCCGCGCAGGACGATGCCGAACATCGTCATTGCGATCCAGGTGAATTGAATGAAGCCGATGAAAATCCACCAGGCGCTGCGCGTCTCGCGCGGGCTGCGACCGGCGAGATAGCGCGAGGTCATCTGCGGCTGGCCGAGACCGAAGCCGAAGGCCGCGGCGGCAAAGCCGGACATGAAGATCGTCGCGGCCAGCACGCCATGCGGCATGAGATTGAAGAAAGTGGGACTGGCCTGCGCGGTATTCTGCCAGAATGCCGCGGGATGCCGTGTTGCGACAAAAATGACAGCGGCGAGCGCCAGGCTGGTTCCGAAGATGCGGATCACGGCCTGCAAAGTATCGGCATAGACCGAGCCGCGAAAGCCGCCGATGCCGGTGTAGAGCACGATCAAGGCGGCGAACAAAACGAGCGACAGAAGATGCGAAAAGCCGAATGCGCCTTCGAGAAATTTTTGTCCGGCGATCCACTGTCCACAAATATAGCCGGTGAGGCAGAGAAGGATCAGCGTACCGGCGAGCAGTTTGATGCGGCGGCGCATCGATGGCGCGAGACCGCTGACGATGACATCGGTGAGCGTCGCGGCTTTGGTCTCCGCGCCGAGCCGGTTGATCTTGTCGGGAAAGAACGTCCAGAAGGCAATGTCGCCGAAGAGCCAGCCGAACGGCAGCAGCAACGATGGCATGCCAAGCGTATAGCCGAGGCCGACCGCACCGGTCACGATGAAAGCGCTGTTGCCGGTCGCGCCGGCACTGAGGCCGACGAGCCATTTGCTCAGTTTTTGATCCGCGAGGGCGTTCGAATTGAGTTTGCGCGCATGGGCACGGCCAAGAAAGGAAACGAAGAACGTCGCCGCGAGCGTGAATAGAAAGATGAGGACCGAGAGATCGTCGGCGCGGCGCATTGGGAGGTCCTGGCAGAGGCTCATCGGACCATAGAGCCTGCGCCATGAGACCGGAAGACAGGGGCGGCCGCGTGTTTCGGCTTCGCTGCTGCGGCTAAAAAAATGCCGGCGCGAGACGCCGGCATTTTCGTTTTCGATGGTCTCAACTGCGATCAGCGACGCCCGCGGTGTCCGCCGCCACGGTGTCCGCCGCCACGGTGGCCGCCGCCATGATGGCCGCCGCCGTGCCATCCGCCCCGGTGCCCGCCGCCATGCCACCCGCCGCGGTGGCCGCCATGCCATCCGCCACGATGGCCGCCGTGCCAGCCGCCATGCCAATGGCCGCCGCCGTGCCAACCGCCACGATGGCCCCAATAACGGCCGCCGTGCCAGCGCCAGCCGCGCCAACCGTAGCCGCCGCCCCAGCCATAGCCGTGTCGCCAGGCATAGCCGCACCAGTACCAGCCGGGGCCGCGCCAGCCGGTATCATACCAGCAATAGGTGCGGCCGCCCCAGACGTAGGCGGTCTTTTCGACGCCGGCGAGATCTGCCGCCGATTGCGTCACGGCCGCTTGGCCGGCGATCGGCGCAGCTTCGGCGGCCGAAGCCAATGGACCTGCCGCGAAGGCCAGCGCGGCAAGCATCGAGAGAAGATAACGCATCTCGGTCTCCCCATTGAATTTGTGACCTGAGACAGCCCAGGCGCTCAGCTCAAGGCGAAGTCCCAGACCGAGAGGCTAGGAATGTGCGGATGAATGGAGACTGAAGGAAGCAGCGGAGATTCGTTCTGAATTTACGCAATTGCTTGTTCGTGTTGCAGCGGGCCAGCGCGCTTTCGGCCGGTTCAGTTCAGCTCGCGTAGCAAATGATAAACGCTCGTCATGAGCGATGCCGAGGATGTGCATCAAAGCGGCTCGGTCGACGAACGGAGTCATGGCGCAGGTGCCGTTTGCCGAAAGCGGCTGAAGATCAGAAGCGGTTTGCCCCGGTTACTGCCCTGGATTACAAGAGCCGGGCAAACAGGGCCAGAGGGGGACTTATGGCGAAAGCCTATTGGATCAGCGCCTATCGCAGCGTTTCCGACCCGGCGAAAGTGGCCGCCTATGCCGAACTGGCGCGGCCAGCGATTCTTGCCGGCGGCGGGCGTTTTTTGGCCCGCGGCGGCCGGATCGAGGCGCATGAGGCCGGAATAGCCGCCCGGACGGTGATCATCGAATTCGACAGCTTCGCACAGGCGGTCGCGGCCTACGCCAGCGAAGCCTATCAGAAAGCGCTCGTGGTTCTCGCGGACGGCGCCGAGCGCGACGTCAGAATCGTCGAAGGCGTCGATTGATCGCGGCGGCGCGCAGATATTTGATGCGTAAGCCGCAAATATTTGCCGACACCGCGGGTCGCCGATCGGATCACCGGCTTTTTGTCTATGAATTGGTTTGCACCCCGTAACGTCATCTTTGCCCTTGATCGTTATTGCGCGGTCATCCTCGCGCTTTTTGTCGCTTTCGGCCTCGATCTGCCCAATCCCTGGTGGGCCATGGTCACCGTCTTCCTGTCGCAGCCGGCGCAGCCCTTGGCCGGCGCCATCTGGGCGCGCGCGACCTATCGGACCATCGGGACGATCGTCGGACTGATTGCGGCGCTGATCATCATCCCAAATCTGTCGAACGCGCCGGAATTGATGATCTTGGCTTTGGCGAGTTGGATCGGGCTTTGTGTTTTCGTCGGGATGCTCGACCGCTCGCCGCGCTCCTACGCCTTTTTGCTTTCGGGCTATACGGCCGCGCTCGTGGGCCTGCCGACGGCGGTCAATCCCATTGCCATCTTCGATGTTGCCGTGGCTCGCACCGAGGAAATCCTCATCGGTGTCCTGGCGTCCGCCATTGTGCAAAGCCTCACTTTGCCCAAAAGCGTCGCCACCGCCATGACGGAAAAGCTCGATGGCGTCATGACCAATGTCCGGCTTTGGCTCGGGGAAGGGCTCGAAGCGCTGCACGCCCCTACGTCGCGCCCAACCCCGCAGCGCGTCGCGATCGATTTGACCGAATTAAATCTCATGGCGACGGATTTGAAATTCGAGGCGGCCATGTCCCGCGCCGGCGGCCGCGCCTTGCGGGCGCTGGAAGAAAGGCTCGTCGGCTTGCTGCCCTTGGTCAATGCGGTCGAGGATCGGCTCAACGCGCTGACGGAAGACGGGTTCATGGTCAC
>JAJXZN010000231.1 GCA_021780015.1 Pseudomonadota bacterium | reverse complement strand
TTGATGAAGATGACCATGGTGTGCGACTTGGAGATCGAAGCGGTCAGCTTACGGAGCGCCTGGCTCATCAGCCGCGCCTGGAGACCCGGCTGGCTCTCGCCCATTTCGCCGTCGATTTCGGCCCGCGGCGTCAGTGCCGCCACGGAATCGATCACGAGCACGTCGACGGAGCCCGAGCGGACCAGAGTGTCGGTGATTTCCAGCGCTTGCTCGCCGGTGTCGGGCTGCGAAATCAACAATTCGTCGAGATTGACGCCGAGCTTGCGCGCATAGACCGGGTCGAGCGCATGTTCGGCATCGATGAAGGCACAAACGCCGCCATGCTTTTGCGCCTCGGCGATGACATGCAACGTCAACGTCGTCTTGCCGGAGGATTCCGGCCCGTAAATTTCGACGACCCGGCCGCGCGGCAGGCCGCCGACGCCGAGCGCGATATCGAGGCCGAGCGAACCCGTCGAAATGGTCTCGATCTCGACCGCTTTCTGGCTTTTGCCGAGACGCATGATCGAGCCTTTGCCGAAGGCCCTCTCGATCTGGGAGACGGCGGCGTCGAGCGCCTTGGACTTGTCCACGGATGTTCCTTCCACAAGGCGGAGATTCGCTTGGCTCATTGGATATTCCCTTCTGACATGGGCGCGTGGACAAGTGCAATGCAGTCCGCAGCGGCAACAATGACGCCGCGACCCTAAATCTGATTATGCAAACGTACGCTATTTGTTCTCGTCCGCCAAGTTCTTTTTTTGTTCTAAGATCGCTTTCCGCCCTTCAGCCCTTGCCTCGACCTTCCGCTTCCCGATCGCGTTTCGGGCGCCGTTCGGGCGGCGCAGCCCGCACCGTCCCCTTCATGCCTTTGTCATCATGCGCGAGCCTTGCCGCGGCGCCGCCGACGATCGAGGAGAAAAATTGGCCTCGGTCCGTTGGCGGGGTTTCGGAGCGCGGCCGATAGACCGATATAAATCGGGTTTCCACTTCCCGCCGCGATGCTCTAAAAGGCGCCCCCGAGTCGCTCATCCTCATCCGACCTATGTCCCCCATCATTTCCGTCAGTCATCTCTCGAAGACCTATGCCGGCGGCCGTGTGGCGCTGAAGGATGTGAGTCTCGAGATCAACAAAGGCGAAATTTTCGCTCTGCTCGGCCCGAACGGCGCCGGCAAGACGACGCTGATCAGCATCATCTGCGGCATCGTCACCCCGACCGCCGGCCAGATCAGCGCCGCCGGCCACGATATCATCCGCGACTATCGCGCCGCGCGCGCCATGATCGGCCTCGTGCCGCAGGAATTGACCATCGATTTCTTCGAAAGCGTTTTCGCAACGGTCAAGCTCAGCCGCGGCCTTTTCGGCAAGAAGCCGGACGATGCCTATCTGGAAAGCCTGTTGCGCGATCTCGCGCTCTGGGACCGCAAGGACAGCCAGGCGCGCACGCTCTCCGGCGGCATGAAGCGGCGCCTGATGATCGCCAAGGCGCTGTCGCACGAGCCGAACATTCTCTTCCTCGACGAGCCGACCGCCGGCGTCGATGTCGAATTGCGCCGCGGCATGTGGGACCTGGTGCGTAAATTGCGCGCCGCCGGCACGACGATCATCCTCACCACGCATTATCTCGAAGAAGCCGAGGAAATGGCCGACCGCGTCGGCGTCATCCGCCAGGGCGAATTGATCTTGGTCGAGGACAAGAAGCGGCTGATGCAACAGCTCGGCAAGAAGAAGCTGACGCTGGCGCTCAGCGCCCCGCTCGCCGCCCTGCCCGCTTCTCTGCACGCCTTTGCGCTGAGCCTCAGCGACGACGGCAGCGAACTGACTTACACTTATGCGGAGGACGGCGGCACCGCACCGGTCGCGGCCCTGCTTGAAAGCCTCAATGCCGCCGGCATCGGCATTGCCGACCTGCGCACCGAGCAAAGTTCGCTCGAAGATATTTTCGTCGGCCTCATCGGAAAGAGCTCATGAATTTTCAGGCGATCCGAGCAATTTGGATCTACGAAATGGCCCGCATGCGGCGCACCATGCTGCAGAGCATCGTCTCGCCCGTGCTTTCGACGGCGCTCTATTTCGTCGTTTTCGGCTCGGCGATCGGCTCGCGCATCTCGCATGTCGGCGGGGTCAGCTATGGCGCTTTCATCGTGCCCGGCCTCATCATGCTGAATCTCCTGACGCAGAGCATCAGCAACGCCTCGTTCGGCATCTATTTCCCGCGCTTCGTCGGGACGATCTACGAGATTTTGTCGGCGCCCATCTCGGCGGTCGAGATCGTCATCGCCTATGTCGGCGCGGCGGCGGCGAAATCGATCTTTCTCGGTCTCCTGACGCTCGCCACGGCGGCGGTCTTCATCAACATCAACATTCTGCATCCGCTCTGGATGCTGGCCTTTCTCCTCCTGACCAGCGTCACCTTCAGCCTGTTCGGCTTCGTCATCGGCATTTGGGCGGACAGTTTCGAGAAGCTGCAATTGATCCCGCTGTTGATCGTGACGCCGCTGACCTTTCTCGGCGGCAGTTTTTATTCGATCGACATGCTGCCGCCGTTCTGGCGCAACGTCACTCTGATCAATCCCGTCGTCTATCTGATCAGCGGCTTTCGCTGGAGCTTCTATGGTCTCTCCGATATCAACGTCGGCATCAGCCTTAGCATGACCTTGCTGTTTCTGGCGCTCTGCCTTGGCATCGTCGCCTGGATCTTCAAAACCGGCTATCGGCTGAAGACCTGATCGGGCCGTCCTCAACGGGCCGCTCGACGCCTGCACCGCACGCTAAAGAAAATATTATCCGCGCTTGCCGCGACGAAGCCGCTCAGGATTGCCGCTTCGCACTATATTCAACCTTCAAGGGGGTCTAACCCAACCCTGGAGGTCGAATATGCAGCGCGTCTTGAAGTCGGCTTTGGCCGCGGCGGCATGCTGCTTCGGAATGGCCGCGAGCAGCCCGTCACAAGCCCAGGGATGGCACTATTATCCCACGCAGCGCTATAGCATCTATCAGAACCCGGACGGAACCTATCCGTCCCTCGCCGCGCTCTCGCGCGACATCTGGGGCGTTCCTTGCGGCATCGAATGCACGCAGGACGCACAGGCCCGCTGGTCGCATTACTACGCCTATGGCCACCGCTACCGCGGCGAATAGCGCCTGATGCGTTGAGCCCGCGTCAATGGGCGAATGCGGGCTCGACGATTTTCCTGGCTTCGGCAAGATCGCCTTGAGCATCATATCTCAGGGCGATCACCCAATTATACGTATCCTCCGGCCACATCCCGTCCGGAAGAAGCTGCTCCGGATCGGCGCCGAGCTGGTTTAAGAGCTTCGCCAATTTGCCGTGATGCCAGGCGATGAGGATGGTGCGGTTGGGTTCGCCCGCGGCGAGCCAATGCGCCAGCGCCTTCACCTCCTTGTCGGGAAACGGCTGCTCGATTTTGAGGCCGCTCGCCTGGCTGAAGGGTGCAACGGTCAAGCGCGGCCGCTCACTGTCTTGCGAATCGGCAGTGGCAATGATCGCATCGATCTTCACCGGCGCGCCATCGAGCTCAAAATGTTGAAAATAGCTGGCATAGGCCTTGGCGCGCGCCTCGCCGGCCGGCGCGAGGCCCGGCCCGCCATTATCCCGCTCCGGCTTCTCTGCATGGCGAATGATGAGCAATGTGTCGCCGGCGAGGCCGGACGCGGCCATCTCGCCGTGGTGGTGATGGTGGCGCGCCAGTGCGGGCTGCGCCCCGGCGAGCATCACGCTCGCGATGACCAACCCGAGAAGC
>JAJXZN010000175.1 GCA_021780015.1 Pseudomonadota bacterium | reverse complement strand
TGTTGCACAGGCCGATGTAGCGCACCTTGCCGGAGCGCACCAAGTCGTTGAGCGTGGAGAGCGATTCCTCCAGCGGGGTGAGCGGATCAAACCCGTGCAACTGGTACAGGTCGATATGGTCCAGCTGCAGCCGCTTCAGGCTTGCATTCACCTCGTTCATCAGGTGCACCCGGGACTGGCCGCGCCCGTTGGGCAGCTCGTTCATGATACCGGTGGCCTTGGTGGCCACCACGATCTCGTCGCGCGGCAGACCCAGCGCCTTGATGGCCTGCCCTATGCGCATCTCCGACTGGCCCAGGGAGTAAACGTTGGCCGTATCGATGAAATTGAGGCCTTGGTCGAAAGCGTATTTCACCTGTGCATTGACGGCGTCCTGCTCGAGGCCGCCCATGACTTTCCAGAACCCGTCGCTGCCATAGGTCATGGTACCCAGGCACAGTTCGGAAACATACAGACCCGTTTGGCCCAACAAACGATATTTCATGTCCTCAACCCCTGGAAAGTGAAGGCACGGATTAACGCCGCGCCACAATGACCGTCTGGTTGCCGCCTGCAAAGCGGTAGATCTCGGTGGGCATGCCCTGCTCGGCAAAGGCGGCAACGATTTCCTCGGGCTGCAGCAGGTGATTGCCCTGGATATGCTCGCTCAGATTCTGGAACGACAGCGTTCGCCGCGCCGGGTCGCGCAGGGCACTGCGCTCGGCGGGCCAGGCGGGCTCCCAGATGATGGCGTAGCCGCCGGGCTTAAGGTTGTCGTACAGCCAGGCAAAAATGCCGGCGCGGTCATGCTCCCACACGTGATGCAGCGCCCGGTTCATGGCGATCAGGTCGGCGGGTTCTTCCAGGGTGAAATCATGGATGTTACCCTGCTCGAAATGCAACCGGCCGGCGAGGGCATGTTCACGCCGAAGGACGACGTCGCCAACGCGGCCGAATGAATTAAGGCAGCCGTGCGACGAGCTTTTCGTAGAGCTTGTTCTTCTCGGCGAAGACGTAATCGAGCTGCGCGACGGTGACTTCCGCCGCGCCTTGCATCAAAAGCCAGTCGGCAAGCCCCGGCACTTTATCTTTTGGGCAGGTCAGCGTCAGCCAGCCATCGGCGAGGTGGCGGCGCGGCCGCGCCGCGAACAGAACTTCGGCATGGGCGAAGAGTTCGACGTCAGCCTGCGCGATCCGCGCCGAGACTTCGCGGGTCGTGCGCGCGATTTCTTCTGCCGCGATGCGCGAAAGGATGATCCGCGCGGCCTCGCGCGTCTCGTCGGTCCAGGGCGCTGCCAGCGAGGCGACGAAATTGGCTTCGGAGCGCAGAATCACGCCGTCATCGAGGATCTTCAGCGCATTGGCCGCAAGCGTGCTGCCGGTCGTGGTGATGTCGACGATGAGCTCCGCTGTTCCCGCGGCGGGCGCGCCTTCTGTCGCGCCGAGGCTTTCGACAATCCGATAATCGGTGACATGTCTCTCGGCGAAGAAACGCCGCGTGAGATTGACATATTTCGTCGCAACCCGCATCCGTTCGCCGCGCCGGGCGCGGAAGGCGACCGCGACATCTTCGAGATCGGCCATCGTGCGCACATCGATCCAGGCCTGCGGCACGGCGACGATGACATTGGCATGGCCGAAGCCGAGCGGCGCGAGAAGTTCGCATTTGGCATCGGCATCGGGAATCGTTTCGCGCACCAGATCCTCGCCGGTGACGCCGAGATGCGCCGTACCGGCGGCAAGATGCGTGACGATCTCCGAGGTCGAGACGAAGGCCACTTCGACCCCGTCAAATCCGGCGATCCTGGCGCGGTAATCGCGGGCGCCGCGGCTTTGCACGAATTGCAGCCCGGCGCGGGCAAAGAAGGCGGCCGCGTTTTCCTGCAAGCGGCCTTTGGACGGCACGGCGAGAACGAGCTGAGGCTTGATCACATCGCTCATCGCCACCAATCCATCTCGCCGCGTTGCGGCAATTCCAAACGCTCGATCCAAATCGCCGCGCCGACGGCGCCGATGCCACGATCGCTGCCCAGCGACTTGAGCAGGCCGTCATAGCGACCGCCGCCGGCAATCGACTTTTCCTGCGGGCGGCTGCGATCGAAGGCTTCGAAAACGAAGCCGGTATAATATTCGAGATCGCGAGCAAAGCGCGTCGAGAAGGTGAAGTCGGCAACATCGAGGCCGCGCGCGGCCATGAAGCCGAGGCGCGCGTCGAATCGATCGAGCGCGGCGTTAAGGTCCAGTTCGGTGGTCGCAGCAAGCTGGCGCAGCCGGCCGGAAGCCTGATCGGGATCCGTCTCGATGGCCAGAAATTCCTTCAGGATCGCCCGCTGCTCGGTCGGAAAATCTTCGTCCGCCTTGAGCGCCGCTTGCTCGAGAAAACGGTCGGCGATCTCCGCGATGCTACGGCCGCCGACGCTCGAAATGCCGGCAATCGAGAGCAGGTCTTCGACCAAAGCGCGGGCGCCCTGCTTGTCGACGCCCTCGAGCGCGGCAAGAACGCCGGTGTGGTCGGGCCGTTTGGCATTGGCGGGCTGCGAGAGGATGGCATCGAGCGCCTTGTCCTGCGCGTGGCCGCGCAGAATGCGCCGCTGCCATTGCGGCGAAAGATCGAGCGCGGCGACGAGATCGCGGACCAAGCCATTGTCGCCGAAGCGCACGTCGAGATCGCCCTGGCCGAGCGCTGCAACCGCATCGAGAGTGACGCCCAGGATTTCGGCGTCGGCGGCTTCGCGGTCGGGATGGCCGAAATTCTCGAGCCCGGCCTGCAGGACCTCGTTCGGCGCGTCGGTGCGATAGCGGAACACGGGCCCGCAATAGGAATAGGTCGCGGGAAACCCGGCGGCTTCGGAGGCGAGATAATGGGCGCAGACGGGGATCGTATATTCGGGCCGCAGACAATATTCGGCGCCGGACAGATCGTTCGTCAGATAGAGCCGGCTGCGAATGTCTTCGCCTGAATTGAAGAACAAATCCGCCTTTTGCAGAATCGGCGGCTCGTAGCGCGGATAGCCGGAGGCTTCGAGATGCGCGATCAGGGCCGCAGAAGCGGCACGCTTGGCGGCAGCGGAAGTGGGGTCGGCGCTCACGGACATCTCTCGAATTTGCGCCTCTCTTTAGCAATTGCGGCCGGCCGGCGCGATGGCTTTCGGTCGGCAGGGTGAATGGCGGGGAAACAGAGAATTATCTAGTGATTTCAGTCCGTTGTTCGGTTTTAGCCGCGTCGAGGGGCGATCCGGCGATCATGACTTGCGCTGGCGGCATGGCGGAAAAAAGACCGGCGGCTTCGCTGGCCCGGTTGGCGAGAACCGCCGCGCGGTTGAGGCCGCCCTTGTCGGTCAATTCGCCCGCCGCGGCCGAAGCCGGCTCGTCCAGCAGGATGAGACGCGCGATCCGTCGCGACGATCCGTCGGCGCTGGCGGCAAAGCCGTCGAGAAGCGCCTGGAATTTGGCGCGCACAGCCGGGTGCGCCACGATTTTGCTCTCCGGGAGAGCTTCGCCCGCAAGACACGCGCAAGCCTCCAAATTGGGAAAGACCAGCGCCGCCGCGAAAGCCTCGCCCTCGCCGGCGATCACCAGATCTTTGGCAAAGGGCGCGAAGGCCGCCAGAAAGGCGTCGCGCAAAGGCCCAGTACTGACCCAGGTGCCGGTCGCGAGCTTGAAATCCTCGCTGATCCTGCCGTCGAAGCAGAAGCCTTGTTTCGGCGCCGTCGCGTCGGCAAGATGCAGGCCATCGCCGAGGCGAAAGAAGCCCTCCGCGTCGAAAGCCGCATCTGTCGCC
>JAJXZN010000024.1 GCA_021780015.1 Pseudomonadota bacterium | reverse complement strand
GCCGCCGTCGCTGCGGCGCTGAAGGATCGGGGTGATTCGCTCGCCTTCGCGATGAACGCCGGCATGTTCGGAACCGATTTCCGCCCCGTTGGGCTTTATGTTGAGAACGGCCGCCGCCTCGTGCCGGCGAATACGCGCTCCGGCTCCGGCAATTTCCATATGAAGCCCAACGGGATCTTCTATTTCGGCGGCAGCAGCGCCGGCATCATGGAGACGAGCCGCTTTCTCAAGGCGCGGCTGCATCCCGAATATGCGACCCAATCGGGGCCCATGTTGGTCATCGACGGCGCCCTGCATCCGAAGATAGAGGTCACCGGCACATCGGAGAAAATCCGCAACGGCGTCGGGGTGCGGGACGGCCATGTCGTCGTCTTCGCGATTTCCGATGAACCGGTCACCTTCTATCGCTTTGCGACGCTGTTCCGCGACCGGCTGCATTGCCCCAACGCACTCTTCCTCGACGGCTCGGTGTCAAGCCTCTACGCGCCGGAGGCTGGCCGCGATGACACCCTGCTGCCGCTTGGGCCCATTGTCGGCGTGGTCGGCAAGGGCGGCGTGCGCTAACCCTTCAGCCTATTTGGGCGCGATGGCGCAGGAACTGGTCGGCCAGCACGCAGGCGACCATCGCCTCGCCGACCGGCACGGCGCGGATGCCGACGCAGGGGTCGTGGCGCCCCTTAGTGACGATTTCGGTCTCCGCGCCCATACGGTCGATCGTCTTGCGCGGCGCCAGAATCGACGAGGTCGGCTTGACCGCGAAGCGCGCCACGATCGCCTGGCCGGTCGAAATGCCGCCCAAAATGCCGCCGGCATGATTGCTTGAAAAAACCGGCTGGCCGTCATTGCCGATCCGCATCTCGTCGGCATTGTCTTCGCCGCTGAGGGCCGCCGTTGCGAAGCCGTCGCCGATCTCGACGCCTTTCACCGCATTGATCGACATCAGCGCCGCGGCGAGTTCGGCATCGAGCTTGCCATAGATCGGCGCGCCCCAGCCGGCCGGCACATTCTCCGCGACGATCTCGATCACGGCGCCAATGGACGACCCCGCCTTGCGGATCGCATCGAGCTTCGCTTCGAACTCGCGCGCCTTACCGGCGTCCGGCGAGAAGAAGGCGTTGCGCCGCGTCTCGGCCCAATCCCATTTGGCGCGATCGATCCAATCCGCGCCCATCGCGACGAGCGCACCGCGGATCGTGACATCGCCGATCACCTTGCGGGCGATGGCGCCGGCAGCGACGCGCATCGCCGTTTCGCGCGCCGAGGCGCGCCCGCCGCCGCGGTAATCACGGATGCCGTATTTGGCATCATAGGTGAAGTCGGCGTGGCCAGGGCGAAATTTGTCCTTGATCGCGTCGTAATCTTTCGAGCGCTGATCCTCGTTTTCGATCAAAAGGCCGATCGGCGTGCCAGTCGTCACCTGCTGCCCGGCAGGGCCTTCGAAGACGCCGGAGAGGATTTTGACCGTGTCGCTCTCCTGGCGCTGCGTCGTAAAACGCGACGTCCCCGGCCGGCGCTCGTCGAGATAGCGCTGAATATCCGCTTCGCTCAGCGGGATGCCGGGCGGGCAGCCATCAACGACGCAGCCGATCGCCGGCCCGTGGCTCTCGCCGAAGGTCGTAACCCGGAATAAATGGCCGAAGGTGTTATGGGACATGGCGGGAGAGCGTTTGCGCTACTCCTTGATGAGCGCCGACATGTCGGGCGCGGCCGGGTTCTTCATGCCGACGATATGATAGCCGGCGTCGACATGCATGACTTCGCCGGTGATCCCGCGCGCCAGCGGCGAAAGCAGAAAGGCGGCGCTTTCGCCGACTTCCTCGATCGTCACCGAGCGGCGCAGCGGCGCGTTATATTCGTTCCACTTCAGGATATAGCGGAAGTCGCCGATGCCCGAGGCGGCGAGCGTCTTGATCGGGCCGGCCGAGATCGCGTTGACGCGGATGTTCTTCTGGCCGAGATCGGCCGCGAGATAGCGCACCGAGGCTTCGAGCGCCGCCTTGGCGACGCCCATGACATTATAGTGCGGCATCCATTTCTCGGCGCCGTAATAGGTGAGCGTGAGGAGCGAGCCGCCGTCGGTCATCAGCTTCTCGGCGCGCTGCGCGATCGCGGTGAAGGAATAGCAGGAAACGAGCAGCGTATTGGCGAAATTGTCGGCGGTCGTCTCGACATAGCGGCCAGTGAGCTGGTCCTTGTCGGAGAAGGCGATGCAATGGACGACGAAGTCGAGGCTGCCCCAGAGCCGCTCGACCTCGGCGAAGACCGCATCGATCGTCGCCTCTTCGGTGACGTCGCAATGGCCGATGACAGCGGCCTGCAGCTCCTCGGCCAGGGGGCGAACCCGCTTTTCGAGCGATTCGCCCTGGTAGGTGAAAGCAAGCTCGGCGCCGGCCGCGCGCGCCGCCTTGGCAATGCCCCAGGCGATCGAGCGATTGTTCGCCGCACCCAGGACGAGGCCGCGTTTGCCGGCCAAAATTCCAGGGGCGATTGTTTCTGCGGATAGGCGCTCCGGCTGCGTCATTCTGGGTCCTGGGCAATGGTGGGGGCCCCGGCCGGCAAAGCCGGCCTCGGGCAGAAGCCTTTAACCCGGTTTACGACGATTGGCCAAGCCCATGTCGCGCGCAGCGGCGCTGCGAACGCACGCATTTTGCGAGGAACGAGCGCGGTTGGCGCCCGATTGGCGCGAATCAATCACAATGCTTTCGGATTGTTGCAGGTGACGGCTGCAATCGTGATGGGCAGCTCAGGCCAGATCGTGGCGCGGATCGTAGGGCCGCTGCTTCTGCCATTTCTCGGCAAGCGCCGTCAGATCGGGGTCGGTCCCGTCAGGCAGGACGATCCGCAGCGTGACGAGCAGGTCGCCGGGGGTCCCGCTCGGGTTCGGCAGGCCCTTGCCGCGCAGCCGTAGCGTGCGGCCGCCGTTCGAGCCGGCAGGCACCGTCAGTTCCACCTTGCCGTCGAGCGTCGGCACGTTCACCTTCGCGCCCAACACAGCTTCATAAAGCGTCAATGGAAGATCGAGCCGCAAGTCCCTGTTATCGACTCGAAAATAGGGATGCTTGGCGATCTTGACCGTCACCAGAGCGTCGCCGGTCTCGCCGCCATAGGCACTGGGATGGCCCTGCCCTTTCAGCCGGATCGCCTGGCCGTCCTCGATCCCGGCCGGGATCGAAACTTCGAGCGTGCGTCCGGTCGGCAAGGTCACGCGGCTCTTGCCGCCATGCACCGCTTCGCGCAGGCTCACGCTGATCTCGGCACTGACATCCTCGCCGCGCGGCAGGCTCGTGCGGCTCTGCTGGCCGCCGCCGCCGCGCCGCGCCGCGCCGAAGAGCTCGCTGAAAAGGTCGCTCGCGTCGAAACCGGCCGCACCGCCGCCTGGCGCCGAGCGAAACTCGAAATGCTCAAAACCACCGCCCGGCGAGCGCCGCGTAAAGCCACCGGGGCCAGCGCCGGCGCCAAAGCCCTCGAAGCCTTGGAAGCGCGGCTTGCCTTCGGCATCGATCTCGCCACGATCGTACTGGCCGCGCTTCGCCTCGTCGCCAAGAATTTCATAGGCGGCACTGACTTCGGCGAATTTGTCCTTCGCCTTGGGGTCCTTGCTCTGATCGGGATGATATTTCTTGGCAAGCTTGCGATAGGCCTTCTTGATCTCGGCCAGATCAGCCGTCTTCGCTATGCCCAGAATTGTATAAGGATCGCGCATCTTCGAGCCCGTTGGCGCGGCCGCCCTTTATGGCGCGGACGCAATGTCTCGACGCCAACTTG
>JAJXZN010000188.1 GCA_021780015.1 Pseudomonadota bacterium | reverse complement strand
CCTCGACGATGCCAAGCTTGAACTCGCCGATCTCGACGGCATCGCCGCCGCCGCCGGCCCCGGCCTCATCGGCGGCGTCATGATCGGGCTGACCACCGGCAAGGCCTTGGCGCTCGCCGCCCGAAAGCCCTTCGTCGCGATCAACCATCTCGAAGCCCATGCCCTGACCGCGCGTCTCGCCGGCGGCCTCGATTTTCCCTATCTGCTGCTGCTCGTCTCCGGCGGCCATACCCAGCTCGTCGCCGTGCGCGGCGTCGGCGATTACCTGCGCCTCGGCGCGACGGTCGACGATGCGGTCGGCGAAGCCTTCGACAAGGTCGCCAAAATGCTCGGCCTTCCCTACCCCGGCGGTCCGCAGGTCGAACGCGAAGCCTTGAAAGGCGATCCGACCCGTTTCGACCTGCCGCGTCCGATGCTCGGCCGGCCAAAGCCCGACTTTTCCTTCTCCGGCCTCAAGACCGCCGTACGGCTCGAAGCCGAGAAAATCGCCCCGCTCAATGCCGCGGCGGTCGCCGACCTCTGCGCCTCGTTTCAGGCTGCCGTCGTCGATACATTGGTCGATCGGCTGCGCGCCGGCATCCGCGTCTTCGGCGACAGGCTTGGTCCTTGCCAGGCGATGGTCGTGGCGGGCGGCGTCGCCGCCAATTCGTCGATCCGCCGGGCCTTGATGCGCTTTTGCGGCGAAAGCGGCCTGCGGCTTGTCGTGCCGCCGATCGGGCTTTGCACCGACAATGGCGCGATGATCGCCTGGGCGGGCATCGAGCGGCTGCGGCTCGGCCTCAGCGATGATATGACCTTCGCCGCACGGCCGCGCTGGCCGCTCGACAGCGATGCCGAAGTCCTGCATCACGGCAAGGCCTGAATGCCCGATCATCAACATATCGCCGTGCTCGGCGCCGGCGCCTGGGGCACGGTGCTCGCCAACCTTGCCGCGCGCCATGCGGCGACGGTGCATCTGTGGACGCGCGAGCCCGCTCATGCCGCGGAAATGGCGGCGACCGGCGTCAACGCGCGCCGCCTGCCGGGCGTGCCGCTCGCCCCCAACCTCACGCCGACCGCGAGGCTCGACGATGTCGCGATGGCGAGCGTGATCTTGCTCGCCGTGCCGGCGCAAGCCGCGCGGCAGACTTTGACGGCGCTTGCGGGAATCGCCGCGCCCAATGTCCCGCTCATCCTCTGCGCCAAGGGCATTGAACGCGCATCGGGGCTTTTTCTCAGCGACGTGATCGGCGAAATCCTGCCGGCCAATCCGCCGGCCGTGCTCTCCGGGCCGAGCTTCGCCGCGGATGTCGCCAAAGGACTGCCGACGGCCGTCACCCTCGCCGCAGAGAGCGAAGATGAGGCGGCGGACCTCGCCCGAACGCTCGCAGCGCCATGGTTCCGGCTCTATCATTCGCGCGACATCCGCGGCCTCGAGATCGGCGGCGCGGCGAAGAACGTGCTTGCGATCGCGAGCGGCATCGCCGCCGGCCGCGGCCTTGGCGCAAGCGCCGGCGCGGCGCTGATCGCCCGCGGCTTCGCCGAACTCTCGCGCTTCGGCCGCGCCTTCGGCGCCGACGTGACGACGCTGGCCGGCCTCTCCGGCCTCGGCGATTTGGTCTTGACCTGCACCTCGGGGCAGTCGCGCAACTTTTCGCTTGGCCTGGCGCTGGGCCGTGGCAATGATCTCGCGTCGGCCCGCGCCGACGGACAATTGACCGAAGGCGTCTTTACGAGCGGCGTGCTGGTCGATCTCGCGCATCAGAAAAACATCGACATGCCGATCTGCGAAGCCGTCGATGCGGTGCTTGCCGAACGCATCGGCATCGATGCGGCGATCGAAGCGCTGCTGGCACGGCCGGCGAAATCCGAATTGGCGCAGGCGCTGACAGAGGAAAAGTAATCCATGGCGCATTGGCTTCTGAAGAGCGAGCCGTCGAGCTGGTCCTGGCAGCAGCAGGTCGAGGCCGGCGCCAAGGGCACGTTCTGGAACGGCGTGCGCAACCACAGCGCCAAGCTTCATCTCATGGCGATGAAGGTCGGCGAGACGGCCTTCTTCTATCATTCGAACGAGGGCAAAGAGATCGTCGGCATCGTGACGATCATCAAGCCCTATTATCCCGATCCGACGGACGAAAGCGGCAAATTCGGCATGGTCGACGTGCGCGCCGACACGCCGCTGAAACATCCGGTGACGCTCGAAGCGATCAAGGCCGAGCCGCGGCTCAAGGACATGGTGCTCGTCAACAATTCACGGCTCTCCGTACAGCCTGTGACGGAGGCCGAATGGAACTTGATCTGCAAGATGGGCGGACTATAGCTTTTCGGTCGCTCTACGCGCCGGTGCGTAGCCTTGACCGCAGGACCTTCATGATTTCCATGCCGGAGAAATCATAATCTTCATCGCCGACAGATTTCATCTTCCCGGCAGGAACGAAGTCCGCGAAGGGACCGCCTTGCGGAACTTCCCGTTCCTGCTTCATCGCAATCCGGCATAGCCATGCGGGGCCGTAAACGATGCTCGGGACTTTCAACAGCCAACCGGGAATGACATTGCCGGATCCTATGGGGCCAATGATCAGATCGCAGGACGCATAGAGCGGCAGTTTTTCCTGCAAGCGAAGACCGACCAGGGAGCGAATGCGCGTCGATGCCAATCCGGCGGTCAGCGCGCAAAAGAAACGCCGCTCATCGGTGATGACCGGCTGCATAGCATCTGCGTCTACGGCGGTTTTGGCGTGACCGTCGATAAATATTTCGCAGTTTGGGTACGCCCGAAGCAGTGCCTTGAGAACAATGCGCAATCCGGCGCGCTGCGAGAGCCAGCGCCGCGACGTCAGCCGGATCTGCAGACAAAACCGCGGGCGCGGCGGGGTGCCAAAGGCATCAAGCTGAAGGAGCGAGAGCAATTGTTGGCGCGCCGAATCAGGAATGACCAATCCTGCGAACCGAAGCATCGGCCCGTCCCAAACAAGGTATTTGCCGAGCTTACCGGGAGACGAGCCGAGCTTGCCAGCTTTGATTGCAAACGCCGACATGATGTTCAGGTAGTCGCAGCCATGAGAGAACCACATCGCGTTTTCGGGCAAAAGCCCAAGATCGCGCGCGCAGACGAGTCCGACGCATTCCTGCCAGATATGATGGCCGAGGTTTTGGATCATGCCGAACATGACGAGCGGAGGCGCGCTGCGCTTGCCGCCGACCAATCGCAACAGTCGCTTGATACAGAAGATGAATGCGACATGTTTGCGATGCGGACGCGCATCATAGGGATAGTCGTATAGCGACCCGTGAGGAAACGCGTCGAATAATGCGAACTCGCCGCAATAGATCGCATAAATCGTTACAAAAACCCGAACCTTTCCGTTTTGATAAACGAGATAAAGGTAGGGCACGTCCCCGTCTTCGACAGATAAGGAAAAGCATATGTGATTTTTCGCATGCTGCGTTTGTCGGACAAAACTCTCCTGCATGTCGTCGATTCTGAAATGCGACCGCCGCGGAAAGACGGCGCGCATCCGGTCGAAATATTCAATAATCGCGCGGCTCATCGCGCGATCGCGGGCGCGAACCTGAACCGCGTCGAAAGACGCGATATGAAGGACGACGGCGGCTCAAACTTTGCGAGCTGGTCGTAGTAGCGGCTGATCAAAGGCCAGCCGAGCTTCGGCGCCAATGAAAGCAGCAGGGACTTCGTCGCGTCGGGGTCGCCGATCGACCTCACGCCATCGCATTCGATCGACAGAGAGTGAAAAGCCTCGCGCTCGTCCTCGCTGAGCGTCGGCCATAGATCCATG
>JAJXZN010000078.1 GCA_021780015.1 Pseudomonadota bacterium | reverse complement strand
TGCGCGGGCGCGGTGGCGCCGGCTTCCCGACGGGTCTCAAATGGTCCTTCATGCCGAAGCCCGACCCGGCGCGGCCGTCCTATCTCGTCGTCAATGCCGACGAGTCCGAGCCCGGCACCTGCAAGGATCGCGAGATCCTTCGCAACGATCCGCATCTCTTGATCGAGGGCTGTCTGCTCGCGTCCTTCGCGATGCAGGCGCATGCCTGCTACATCTATATCCGCGGCGAATATCGCCTGGAATTTGCACGCATGCAGGCGGCGATTGACGAGGCTTATGAAGCCCGTCTCGTCGGCCAAGACAATGTTCATGGCTGGCCTTTCGACATTTACGTGCATCACGGCGCCGGCGCCTATATCTGCGGCGAGGAAAGCGCGTTGCTCGAATCGCTCGAAGGCAAGAAGGGCATGCCGCGGATGAAGCCGCCGTTCCCGGCCAATATGGGCCTCTACGGCTGTCCGACGACGGTGAACAATGTCGAATCGATCGCCGCCGCGCCGGCGATCCTGCGCCGCGGCGCCGCCTGGTTCTCGAGCTTCGGCGCTGAGAACAACAAGGGCACGAAGCTTTATTGCATCTCCGGCCACGTCAACACGCCATGCAATGTCGAAGAGGCGATGTCGATCCCGTTCCGCGAATTGATCGAGCGCCATTGCGGCGGCATTCGCGGCGGCTGGGACAATCTGCTGGCGGTCATTCCCGGCGGCTCCTCGGTGCCGCTGGTGCCGGCGCATGAGATCATCGACGCGCCCATGGATTTCGACACGCTGCGCAATCTGAAATCGGGCCTCGGCACGGCGGCGGTGATCGTCATCGATAAATCGACCGATATCGTTCGCGCCATTACCCGCATCAGCTATTTCTACAAGCACGAGAGCTGCGGCCAATGCACCCCGTGCCGCGAGGGCACGGGCTGGATGTGGCGCGTGCTGACCCGCATGAGCGAGGGGCGCGCGCAAAAGCGCGAGATCGATTTGCTGCTCGAAGTGACGACCGAAATCGAAGGCCATACGATCTGCGCGCTGGGCGATGCGGCGGCCTGGCCGGTGCAGGGCTTGATCCGGCATTTCCGTGCCGAGATCGAAAAGAAGATCGACGATTATTCGGCCAATCCGCATTCGGAACCCGTGGCCGGTCTCGGCGTGGCGGCGGAGTAGGGCGATGACGGAACCAGCCAAGCTCAGCAAGCTCATCGTCGACGGCGTCGAAGTCGACGTGCCGCCGGACTATACGCTGCTGCAGGCCTGCGAGGCGGCGGGCGCGGAAATTCCGCGCTTCTGCTTCCACGAGCGGCTGTCGATCGCCGGCAATTGCCGCATGTGCCTCGTCGAGGCGAAGGGCGGTCCGCCGAAGCCGGTTGCCTCCTGCGCCATGGCGGTGCGCGATCTGCGCCCTGGCCCGAAAGGCGAGCCGCCGGTCGTCTTGACCAATTCGCCGATGGTGAAGAAGGCGCGCCATGGTGTGATGGAATTCCTGCTCATCAATCATCCGCTCGATTGCCCGATCTGCGACCAGGGCGGCGAATGCGATCTGCAGGACCAGGCCGTCGCTTTCGGCTTTTCCGGTTCGCGCTATGCCGAGAACAAGCGTGCGGTCGAGGACAAATATATCGGTCCGCTCGTGCGCACTTCGATGAACCGCTGCATTCACTGCACGCGCTGCGTCCGCTTCACCGCGGAAGTCGCCGGCACCGGCGACATGGGCGCGATCGGCCGCGGCGAGGATATGGAGATCACGACCTATCTCGAAACCGCGATGGGTTCGGAACTGCAAGGCAATATCGCCGATCTCTGCCCAGTCGGCGCCTTGCTGCCGAAGCCCTATTCGTTCAAGGCGCGGTCCTGGGAGCTGACGAAAACCGAATCCGTCGATGTGATGGATGCGCTCGGCTCTTCGATCCGGGTTGATACGCGCGGTCGCGAGGTGATGCGCATCCTGCCGCGGATCAATGATGCGGTGAACGAGGAATGGATTTCCGACAAAACGCGCCAGATTGTCGACGGCTTGAAGACGCGGCGGCTTGACCGACCTTATATCCGCGAGAATGGCCGGCTTCGCTCGGCGAGCTGGCAAGAGGCTTTCGCCGCGATCGCCGCGAAGATCAAGACGGCGCCCGCCGCGCGCATCGGCGCGATCGCCGGCGACCTTGCTGCGGCGGAAGAGATGTTCGCGTTGAAGCTGCTGATGCAAAGCCTGGGCGTCGTCTCGCTCGATGGCCGCCAGGATGGCAGCAAGCTCGATCCGAAATTCGGCCGGACAAGCTATATTTTCAATCCGACCGTCGCCGGCATCGAGGACGCCGATGCGATCCTGATCATCGGCTCCAATCCGCGCAAGGAATCGCCGGTCTTCAATGCGCGCATCCGCAAGCGCTGGCTGAAGGGCAATCTGCTCGTCGGCCTCATCGGCGAAAGGGCCGATCTCACCTACGATTACAATTATCTCGGCGCCGGGCCGGAGAGTCTCGCCCGCTTCGTCGATCATCCGCCGGCGCAAAAAGAGCGGCCGTTGCTGTTTCTCGGCCAGGGCGCTCTGGCGCGGCCGGACGGCCAGGCGATCCTCGCGCTCGCCGCCAAGGCGGCGATTTCGCTCGGCTGCATCAAGGAAGGCTGGACCGGCTTCGGCATTCTGCACACTGCGGCGGCCCGCGTCGGCGCGCTCGATCTCGGCTTCGTGCCGGGCGAAGGCGGTCTTGATGCACTGAGCATGTCGAAGGCCGGCGCGCTCGACGTTCTCTTCAATCTCGGCGCCGATGAAATCGACATCGCGCCGGGCGCCTTCGTCGTCTATCAAGGCACGCATGGCGACCGTGGCGCGCATCGCGCCGACGTCATTCTGCCGGGGGCGACCTATACCGAGAAGCCGGGTCTTTACGTCAATACGGAAGGCCGCGTGCAGCTCGCCGAACGGGCGAATTTTCCGCCTGGCGATGCGCGCGAGGACTGGGCGATCCTGCGCGCCTTGTCGGCGGTCGTCGACAAGACACTGCCGTTCGATTCGCTCCATGCGTTGCGGCAGAAGCTTTTTGCCGATTATCCGCTCTTCGCCAAGATCGACGAAATCGTCGCAGGCGACCCCGCGGATCTGACGAAGATTGCCGATGGCGGCGTTGCGGCAAGCGACAGGCCCTTCGTGTCGCCGGTCAATGATTTCTTCCTCACCAATCCGATCGCGCGCGCCTCGGCCGTCATGGCCGAATGTTCGGCGCTGGCGCGCGGCAGCCTGAAGCAAGCGGCGGAGTAGGATCGATTATGGACGTTCTGGCGCTGCTGCTGACCCTTCTGAAGAGCGTCGTCCTGCTCGTCGTTCTGCTGATCTTCATTGCTTATATCCTCTACGCTGATCGCAAGATCTGGGCGGCGGTGCAATTGCGGCGCGGGCCGAATGTCGTCGGTCCCTGGGGGCTGTGGCAGAGCTTTGCCGACATGATCAAATTCGTGCTGAAGGAGCCGATTATTCCGGATAGCGCGAACAAGGGCCTGTTCGTTTTGGCGCCGGTCATCACCGGCTTTCTGGCGCTTGCCGCCTGGGCGGTCATCCCGATCAGCCAGGGCTGGGGCGTCGCCAATATCAACGTCGGCATTCTCTATATTTTCGCGATCTCGTCGCTCTCCGTCTATGGCATTATCATGGGCGGCTGGGCGTCGAATTCGAAATATCCGTTTCTGTCAGCGCTGCGCTCGGCGGCGCAGATGGTGTCCTATGAGGTCTCGATCGGCTTCGTGCTGATCACCGTGCTGCTTTTCGTCGGCTCGCTGAACCTTTAAGATATCGTCAA
>JAJXZN010000065.1 GCA_021780015.1 Pseudomonadota bacterium | reverse complement strand
CGTTACCTGATGGAAATTCACCCCGGTCCGCCGAAACACATTGGCGATTTCCGGAACCGGGCATGCCGAGCAAAAGGCCAGCCATTCGCCGGTCATGCGGGTACGATCTCCCATCTTATTGAATCGTTCATAATCAATCGCATGATCAGGCTGTAGATTCAGGATAATCACCGGCACTTTGGCCCGCTGCACCACCGGCAGAACCACCGACGAAAGTGCATACGTGGTAACGTAGAGAAATATGATGTCCACATCCGCCTGGCGAAACCGATGGCCGGCGTCGAAAGCCTTTTCCGGTGTATCGATTAAGCCCAGATTCACCAGTTCCACGCCGGGCCTGCCCAAGCGACCGGCCACCTTGGTGACGTAGCCGTCCAAACGCTGCCTCAGCCCTGCAAATTGCGGCCAGTACGCCGCCAGGCCGACGCCAAAAATTCCGGCCTCGATCTCGATTCCGACGCGACCATCCTCTATGGCGCGCCGCCGCTGCTGGCGCAGCAAAGCCTCGAAGGCAAGGATGACGCGACGCTGAATTTCTGGAATTTCTGCGCGGCGCTCGAAACCAAGGGATTTGCGCGGTTGATCGGCATCGAAGATGTCGAAAGGGCGCTCGGCGCGACGGGCCGCGTCGCCATGGTCGGCTATGTTTTCGACGAGGCTTATGCCGCAAGTCATGCCGATCTGTTGCGGCGCTTCTTTGCGATGACGGCCGAGGCGCAAGACATTCTGGCGCATTCGCCGCAGGATTGGAAAAAGATCGGCGAGAAGATCGGCGTCACCGATCCGGCGGCGCTCGAAATCTACCGCAAGCGCTATCTCGCCGGCACGGCACGGCGGCCGATCGCCGCCGAAGAGGCGGATGCGCGCACGCTCTATCTGGTGCTTGCCAAGATCGGCGGCGCCAAGCTCGTCGGCCCCGCCTCGGAGCTCGACAGCGGGACGTTCTACAAAGACGCGGCGGGTCAATGACGTGCTGCTGAGGCTGCTGTCGCTTCTGTTGTTGATCGCGCTTTGGCAGGCGGCCTCGATGGTCGCCGCAAGCCGGCTTTTGCCGCCGCCGCTGGCGGTGCTCGCCGTCATCGGCCGCGAGGCGCATTCGCATGCCCTCTATTTCAATCTCGCCACGACCTTGGCCAGGGTCGCCGTCGCGTTCACCTTGGCGATGCTGCTTGGGACGATCTTCGGCATTTGGATGGGCCGTAGCGCGACCTTCAACCGGCTCGGCGACCCCTGGCTTGTCATCCTCCTCAATCTGCCGGCGCTCGTCATCATCGTGCTCGCCTATGTCTGGCTCGGCCTGACCGATGTCGCCGCGGTGCTGGCGGTGGCGCTGAACAAATTCCCCAATACGGTCGTGACCATCCGCGAAGGCGCCCGCGCGCTCGATCCGGGCCTCGAGGAAATGGCAACGGTCTTCGCTATGCCCTGGCAGACGCGCTTCAAACATGTGATGCTGCCGCAGCTTGCGCCCTATATCGCGGCGGCGACGCGGGCCGGTCTCTCGCTTGTCTGGAAAATCGTGCTCGTCGTCGAACTGATGGGCCGTTCCAACGGCGTCGGCTTCGAGATCGGCAGCGCCTTCCAGCTCTTCGACGTGGCGCTGCTGCTTGCCTATGCGCTGCCTTTCGTCGGCATCATGCTGGCGATCGAAACCTTCCTCGTGCAACCTTTCGAGCGACATGTCTCCCGTTGGCGACCCAAAGCAGCTTGAAGTCTTCGTCAGGCGCAAGGCTTTTCACGCCGCCAATGGCGGCCAGCGCGAAGTGCTGCGCGATTTCTCGCTGACTTTGGAAGCCGGCAAGATCCATGCGCTGGTCGGCCCGTCGGGTTACGGCAAGACGACGCTCTTGCGCATCATCATCGGTCTTGATCGCGACTTCGAAGGCTGGGTGAGGCTGCCGCCGGAGACGAAAATCGGCGTCGTCTTCCAAGAGCCGCGACTGCTGCCTTGGCGTTCGGTGCTCGACAATCTGAAACTCGCCGCACCGTTGGCGGCCGTAGAGGATTTGACGAAACTCGCCGACGATCTCGGCATCGGCGATCATCTGCACAATTTTCCCGGCGAACTGTCGCTTGGCCAGGCGCGCGGCGTCGCGCTGGCGCGGGCGCTGGCGATCGCGCCCAATCTGCTGGTGCTCGATGAACCGTTCGTCTCGCTCGATGAGGCCCTCGCCCGGCGGCTCGCAAGCGAGGTTGCAATGCTGGTCGAGCGCAGGCTAGTCACGACCCTGCTTGTTACGCACGATATCGACGAAGCGATCCGGCTCGCCGATCACATCCTCCTGCTCGGCCGACGCCCGGCCGAGATCGTCGGCAATATCGATGTGACCTTGCCGCGCCGGGCGATGACGGCCGATTACGCGGCGAAGACGAAAGCGCAGATCGGCGCGATCCTGGCGGAGACTTCGGTTTGAGCTTGCTGATCTTCGATTGTGACGGCGTGCTCGTCGATTCCGAAATCATTGCCTTCGATGTTCTCGCCCAAATGCTGGCCGGCCTTGGCCGGCCGATGTCGCTCTCTGAAAGCCGCGGCCGCTTCATGGGCCGCCGCACCCCGGAAGTACTCGCCGAGATCGAAACAGATATCGGCCGTCCCATCCCTGCGGACACGGGCGTACGGATGAAGGCTTTGTTGTTCGATCGATTGCGCCACGAGCTGCGCGCGGTCGAAGGTGTGAAAGAGGCCATCGCGCATCTGCCATGGCCGATCTGCGTCGCCTCTTCTTCGTCGCCGGAGCGTATCGCTTTGTCGCTTGAGGTCACCGGCCTCGCGCCCCTCTTCGGCACGCATGTCTTCAGCGCCGAACAGGTGGCGCACGGCAAGCCGGCCCCGGATCTGTTTCTCCTTGCCGCACGATCGATGCGGGCAGCGCCCGGCGAGACAATCGTCATCGAGGATTCGCCTGCCGGCGTCACCGCCGCACGGCGCGCCGGCATGGGCGTCATCGGCTTTGCCGGCGCAAGTCACGCCGATGCAGACTTGAGCAAGGCGCTGCATGCAGCCGGTGCGGCGGTCGTTTTGACCAAAATGGCGGACTTGCCGGATGCCGTCGCAAAGCTCAGCGCCGGACAGGCCGTGTCATGAAACTTCTTCTCGTCGTTGCCGCGGCGCTGATCGACCCCGACAATCGCGTCCTGATCGCGCAGCGCCCGGAGGGCAAAGAGCTGGCCGGCCTTTGGGAATTTCCCGGCGGAAAATTGCATGACGGCGAGCGGCCGGAACCCGCGCTGATCCGCGAACTCCAAGAGGAGCTCGGCATCACGGTCGAGGAAGCCTGCCTCGCGCCGCTGAGCTTTGCGAGCTACGCCTACCCCGCCTTTCACTTGCTGATGCCGCTCTATATCTGCCGACGCTGGCGCGGCCAGGTTACGTCGCGCGAGAACCAGGCTCTCAAATGGGTGCGGCCGCAAAACCTGCGCGATTATCCGATGCCGCCGGCCGACACGCCGTTGATCCCGGCGCTGATCGACCTTTTGACCTAGAGCGGGATGCGGAAAAGTGTCAGCGGTTTTCCGAAAAAAATCCCGCTCTAAATTCTGAGATTCGATCACGTTTATGATTTCGGGCCGATTCGATCCGAAATCATCGCGATCTAGAAGCGGCGCCGGGATTTGGTGCCGTCAAAGCCGGGCTGGCGGGCCGCGCCGCTTTTGGGTTTGTTGCGTTTTCAGATCGGGCGGTTGAAAGCGCGCTATTGGTTGTCGTCGCCGCCATAGGCCGGATAGCCCCATTGCGGACCTTGCGGCGCATAGCCCCAGGGACTGTAGCCATAGCCCATGGG
>JAJXZN010000255.1 GCA_021780015.1 Pseudomonadota bacterium | reverse complement strand
GCGGCGGCCTTGGCGGACGCGCGCTCCTGGCGCTCGGGCTGCTCGGCGTGCTGCTGTGGCTGCTCTCGGGCTTCTACACGGTCGGGCCGAATGAGGTCGGCCTCAACATGATCTTCGGCCGCTATACGGGCAAAACGAGCTCGGGCCTCAATTACAATCTGCCGTATCCGGTCGGTTCGGTCGAAAAGCTCGCGGTCACGGATCGCAATACGATCAACATCGGCTTCGTTTCCCGCATGGATGACCGTACCGGCGAAGAGGCGACGTTCGATCTGCCGGAAGAAAGCCTGATGCTGACCGGCGACCAGAACATCGCCGATGTAAAATTCGTCGTGATCTGGCAGATTGATCCATCGCATCCGGAAGATTATGCGTTCAATGTCGCCGATCCGGACGATACGGTGAAGGCTGTGGCGGAGAGCGCGATGCGCGCCGTGATCGGCCGCAGCCTGATCCAGAATATCCTCACCGCCGACCGCAAGGTGATCGAGCCGGCGGTGCAGGACGGGATGCAGAAGATTCTCGACAATTACAAAGCCGGCGTTCTCGTGCTGCAAGTGCAGTTGCAATCGGTCGATCCGCCGCAGGAAGTCATCTCGGCCTTTCGCGACGTGACGGCGGCGCAGCAGGATCGCGACCGTATGCGCAATGAAGCTGAAACCTATGCCAATAACGTCGTGCCGGTGGCGCGCGGCCAGGCTGCGGCGCTGGTGCAGCAGGCGGAAGGCTATCGCCTGCAGACGATCGACGAGGCGACCGGCCAGGCTTCGCGCTTCGCCCAGGTCGAAGCCCAATATAAGAACGCCCCGGCAGTAACGCGTGAGCGTATCTATCTCGAAACGATGGAAAAAATTCTCGGCGGCAGCGACAAGGTGATCATCGACCCGGGCAGCGGCCAGGGCGTGCTGCCCTATCTGCCTTTGCCGCAATTGGCGCCGAGCAATGCCGACGGGGCCTCGAAATGAAGGGCGCGAGCGGCTTTTTCCTGGTTTGGCTCGCGATCGTCGCCGTCGTCGTCGCGGCGGCATCGGTGTTCACGGTCGGCCAGACCGAACAGGCGCTGGTCTTGCGCTTTGGCGATCCGGTCGCCGGGCGTGGCCTTGTCACCGAACCCGGATTGCATTTCAAAATTCCGTTTATCGAAACCGTCGTCCTGCTCGACAAGCGCATTCTCGACGTCGAGACGCCGACGCAGGAAGTGCTTGCTTCCGACAGTACGCGCGTCGAAGTTGATTCCTTCCTCAAATATCGCATCGTCGATCCGCTGAAATTCTATCAATCGGTCGGCAACACCGATCGCGCCGGTGAACAGCTCGGCTATATCCTCAATTCGGCGGTGCGGCGGGTGCTCGGCGATGCCGATCTCAGCCAGATCGTCAGCGGCGAGCGCGAAGCCCTGATGGGCGCCATTCGACAACAGGTGAACCAGCAGACCGCCAAGCTCGGCGTCGTTGCCGTCGATGTACGGATCCGGCGCACCGACCTGCCGCAGCAGATTTCTGAAAAAGTATTCAGCCGCATGCAGAGCGAATGGGCGCGTCAGGCGGCGCTTTATCGCGCCCAAGGCAGCGAGCAATCGCAGGAGATCAAGGCCAAGGCCGATCGCGACGTTGTCGTCCTGCGGGCCGACGCGCAACGCGACGCCGACAAGATTCGCGGCGCGGGCGATGCGGAGCGGGCACGGATCTTCGCCGCCGCCTTCAGCAAGGACCCCGACTTTTTTGCCTTCTACCGCTCGATGCAGGCCTATGTGGCAGGCCTGAAATCGTCCAATACGCGCTATGTCCTGAGCCCGAAATCGGCTTTCTTCCGGTTTTTCTCGCCGGCCGAGGCCGCACCTCTAGCGGCCGCGCCGGCGCACTAGCGCCGAGTCTCAGCCAGGTTTGTGATTTTTGCCGCGGTTCCAATGCAAAATCGGCGTGAACTTGCCTGGCTGATGGGCTAGTTTCCGCAGCTCAAACAGGAGAGGTGAATGACAGTGTTCCCGCATGCGGCATCCGCTTGCGTCCAGGCGCGGAAAATTTTGCTGGCGGGAGCCTTGGGCTTGGCGGTGATGGGGCTTGGTGCTGTAGCGCCGGCGCTCGCCGACCAAAGGCCGGATTCCTTCGCCGATCTTGCCGCGGCTGTCAGCGACGCCGTGGTCAATATTTCGGCGACGCAGGCCTATGAGGAAAAGGACGCCGGCAACGGCGCCGACGTCGATCCTGGAACGCCATTCGACGACCTCTTCGACCAATTCCTTCGCCATCATCAGCAGGGCGGGGGCGACGGCAGCCTCGGCACGCGCGAGCGCAGTTCGAATTCGCTCGGCTCCGGCTTCGTGATCGATCCATCGGGCATTGTCATCACCAATAACCACGTCATCGCCGATTCCAATGAAGTAACGGTGATCTTCACCGACGGCACGAAGCTGAAGGCACGCGTAATCGGCAAGGATAGCAAGGTCGATGTCGCGGTTCTTAAGGTCAATCCGACCCATCCGCTGAAGGCGGTGAAGTTCGGCGACAGCGATAAAATGCGCGTCGGCGATTGGGTGATCGCGGTCGGCAACCCGTTCGGGCTCGGCGGCACCGTCACGGCGGGCATCGTTTCGGCCCGCCACCGCGACATCGATTCCGGTCCCTATGACAATTACATCCAGACCGACGCCGCCATCAATAAAGGCAATTCCGGCGGTCCGCTGTTCAACGAGCACGGCGAGGTGATCGGCATCAACACTGCGATCCTGTCGCCGTCGGGCGGTTCGATCGGCATCGGTTTTGCGACTCCTTCGGATACGGTGGCGCCGATCATCGATCAATTGCGCACTTACGGCGAGACGCGGCGTGGCTGGCTCGGCGTGCGTATCCAGTCGATCGATGATTCGATCGCCGAAAGCCTCGATCTCGGCAAAGTGCGCGGCGCGCTCGTCGCCGGCACCGACGTCGGCGGCCCGGCCGCTGCGGCCGGCATCGAGACGGGCGATGTGATCGTCAAGTTCGATGGCGTGGATGTTGCCGAATCGCATGATCTGCCGAAGCTCGTCGCCTCCGCTCCCGTCGGCAAGGAGGTCGCTATCGTCATCGTCCGGCAGGGCCATGAGCTGACCAAGATGGCCAAGCTCGGCCGGCTGGAAGACGCTGCGCAGAAAGCCTCGTTGACGACGGGCGATCTGGGGCAGGGCAAGCCTTTGTTGTCGACGCCGCTCGAACGGGCGCTCGGCATGGCGCTGGCGCCGCTCAACGAGACCTCGCGCCTCAAATATGCGATCAAGGACAGCGTGACGGCGGGCGTCGTCGTCACCGGCGTCGATGCCAACTCGCCGGCGGCGCAAAAGAACATCCTGCCGGGCGAGGTAATTCTTGAGATCAATCAGGATCCGGTGCATGCGCCGGCCGACATCGCCAGAAAAATGCGTATCTTGAAGACCGCCGGAAAGAAATGGGTTCTGCTCCTCGTCTCGACGCCACAGGGCGAGGAGCGCTTCGTTGCGGTCAATCTTTAGACCGCCGGGCGATGCGCTGCGGCATTAACCAAGCTGAGAACCGGACACGATCCTCGACGCCGGCAGGAACGATCCCGACTGCGGCCGTCCTTGACAGCACAAGAGGCGCCGCCTATGTCCAGGCCGCCGTTAGCACTCACTGAGTTCGAGTGCTAACGGGCCCTCATTTTCCAGGTCCGAGCGGCGCCGGCGTTTCGTTACCCAAGGCTCTGTTCTAGAAACGTTCAAGGAAGAAACTCATGAAATTCCGTCCCCTGCATGACCGCGTCGTCGTCAAGCGCCTCGAAGGCGAGGAAAAGA
>JAJXZN010000015.1 GCA_021780015.1 Pseudomonadota bacterium | reverse complement strand
GTCGCTGCAATCTCATGGAGGATTCTCCGTTTCGCGAGGAACAAAATTGTCGAGCCGACGGTGAGTTTCACGCAACTGGGACTTATTCGTGACTATGCCGCAAGATTGCCGTCGTTGCGACGCATTTGAGGGAGCTCACGGCCATTTGACCAGGGGCGGCATCGACGACAGGATCGAATCGACATTCCCCCCCGTCTTCAGGCCGAAGATCGTGCCGCGATCGTAAAGCAGATTGAATTCGACATAGCGGCCGCGGCGAATAAGCTGCTCGTCGCGATCGGCTTCGCTCCAGGCTGTCCTGAAATTGCGCCGCACAATTTCAGGATAGAGCGTGAGGAAGGTCTCGCCGACATCGCGGGTAAAGGCGAAATCGGCATCGAACCCGGCAGGCGAAGCGAGATTATCGTAGAAAATGCCGCCGATGCCGCGCGGTTCGTTACGATGTTTCAGAAAGAAATACTCGTCGCACCATTCCTTGAAGCGCTGATAATCGGCGACCTCGGCGTGGCGCCGGCAAGCCGCCTCGAAGGCCGCGTGGAAGGCAATTGAATCGCCGTCGGTCTGGGTGCGGCGGCGGTCGAGCACCGGCGTCAGATCCGCGCCGCCGCCGAACCAAGTCTTCTGCGTCACCACGAAGCGGGTGTTCATATGCACGGCCGGGACGTTCGGATTCCACGGATGGACGATGAGCGAAATGCCGCCGGCCCAAAAATGCGGGTCGGCCTCGGCGCCGGGAATCTGCTTGGCAAACTCCGGCGCGAACGTGCCATGCACCGCAGAGGTATGCACGCCGGCCTTTTCAAAAACGCGGCCATGCAAGAGCGCCATCCTGCCACCGCCGCCATCGGCGCCGGATAGATCCTTGCGCTGCCATGGCGTGAAAACAAACTGTCCCGGCGCGGCGTCCGCTTGCGCGAACGGACCGGGACAGTCTTGTTCAAGCATCTCGAACGCCGTGCAGATTCGCATCTGCAGGGCCTCGAACCAGGCGCGTGCTTCGGCCTTGCGGTGTTCGAGATCATCCATCTTGCCTGTCATCGCTTTGCTCTTTCTCCGATCTGCCGGACGGCTTCGCCAACAACCATGGCCGCCGCAACCGCGACATTCAACGAACGCAACGGCGGCCGGATCGGTATTCGAACAGCCGCATCCGCCATTGCGCGCACCTCATCCGGCACGCCGGCCGATTCACGGCCGACAAGCAGAATATCGCCTGGCGCATAACGAAAGTCGCAATAATCCCCCGCCGCCTTGGTTGATAATAGGATAAGCCGGCGTTCCACCGCCTTGCGCCACGTCAAGAAAGCCGCAAAGTTCATGTGACGGGCGATCGTCACATAATCGAGATAATCCAGCCCGGCACGGCGAAAGGCGCGGTCGCTGACCGCAAAGCCGGCTGGCTCGATGATCGCGGCATCAATGCCGAGGCAAGCGCAGAGCCGCAGCATGGTCCCGCAATTCTGCGGAATATCCGGCTGATACAGCGCCAAAGTCAGCGGCGGTGCCTGCATGGTCTCGCCCTGCAAAACTTCAATCGGTCCAGCCGGCCCAGAGGACGGGCCAAGTGGCGAAACGACGCATTGCTGGGGTCCGGCAAAAGCGCGAGACTGCAGCAAAGCTAGAAAAAAGCTTCGTGACAATTAGAGGAAATGCCTTGGCTGAGAGCGTGAGCGTGGAACCGACGCGACGCGATTTTTTGTTTATCGCGACGGGCGCTGTTGGTGCAATAGGGGCCGCATCGGCGGTCTGGCCGCTGATCGACCAGATGAACCCTGATGCCTCGACGCTTGCCGCGGCGTCGACCGAAGTCGATCTTTCCCACATTGCGGAAGGCCAGATCCTGACCGTCAAATGGCGCGGCAAGCCGGTCTTCGTCCGCCATCGCACGGCGAAGGAGATCGCCGAGGCCCGCGCCGTTCCGCTGAGCGAATTGCGCGATCCCGCGACCGACGAACAGCGCGCTCCGCATCCCGAATGGCTGATCGTCATCGGCATCTGCACCCATCTCGGCTGCGTGCCGCTCGGCCATCAGGGCCCTTACGGCGGCTGGTTCTGTCCTTGTCACGGCTCGGTCTACGATACCGCCGCACGCATCCGGCAAGGACCGGCGCCTTATAACCTCTACCTCCCGCCGTACAAATTCCTTCCCGACAATAAGCTTTCGATTGGCTGAGGTCTCGTCCAGGCGAAACGCGCCAGCAGAGTGATGCGATGAGCGGTCCTTCCTCTTATGTTCCGAAAAGCGGCTTCACCAAATGGCTCGACAGCCGGCTGCCGATCCTTGGCCTTGTCCATGCGTCGTTCATCACTTTTCCGAACCCGCGTAATCTCAATTACTGGTGGACGTTCGGCGGCATCCTGAGCTTCATGCTGGCGGCGCAGATCGTCACCGGCGTCGCCCTCGCCATGCATTACGTGCCGAATTCCGGCCTCGCCTTTGCCTCCGTCGAGCACATCATGCGCGACGTGAATTATGGCTGGCTGCTGCGCTATGCGCATTCGAACGGCGCCTCGATGTTCTTCTTCGCCGTCTATATCCACATCATGCGCGGCGTCTATTACGGCTCCTACAAGGCGCCGCGCGAAGTGCTCTGGATCCTCGGTGTCATCATCTATCTCTTGATGATGGCGACCGGCTTTCTCGGCTATACGCTGCCTTGGGGGCAGATGAGCTTCTGGGGCGCGACCGTCATCACCAGCCTGTTTTCGGCGATCCCGCTTGTCGGCAATGCGATCACGACCTGGCTCTGGGGCGGTTATGCGGTCGATGATGCGACGCTGAACCGCTTTTATGCCTTGCACTATCTGCTGCCGTTCATGATCGCGGCCGTCGTCGTGCTGCACGTCTGGGCGCTGCATGTCACCGGTTCGAACAATCCGACCGGCATCGAGAAGCAATCGAGCAAGGACACGTTGCCCTTCCATCCTTATTTCACGGTCAAGGACGGCTTCGGTCTTGTCTGCTTTTTGATCCTTTACGCCTGGTTCGTCTTCTACATCCCGAACTACCTCGGCGATGCGGACAATTACATCCAGGCCAATCCGTTGCAGACGCCGCCGCATATCGTGCCGGAATGGTATTATCTGCCCTTCTACGCGATTTTGCGCTCGATCCCGTCGAAGCTCGGCGGCGTCACCTGCATGTTCGGCGCGATCCTGCTCTTTGCCTTTTTGCCCTGGCTCGACCGCTCTCCGGTGCGCTCGGCAAATTACCGGCCGCTCTTTCGCATCTTCTTCTGGCTTTTCGTCGCCACCGTCATCGGCCTCGGCTATATCGGCTCGCAGCCGCCGGAGGGTGGCTTCATCATCGCCGGCCGCATCCTGACGATCTCCTATTTCGCCTTCTTCTTTCTCGTCCTGCCGCTGCTGCCGCTGTTCGAGAAGCCGAAGAAATTGCCGGCCTCGATCGCCGAATCCGTCCTCGGCGCGCCGGCGCCGGGCAAGGCCTGAGGAGATTGAAATGACTCCCAGAGGACGAATTCTCGCAGGCCTGGTGAGTGTCGTCGGGCTTTGCGCCCTGGCGGCCGGCGCCCATGCCGTCGACACCAACGCCAAAGGCAACGGCTCCTACCCGCTGCAGGCGGAAGGTCAGATGCCGCCGCGCCAAGCGTGGAGCTTCCACGGGCCGCTCGGCGGCTTCGACCAGGAGCAATTGCAGCGCGGCTTCAAGGTCTATCACGACGTCTGCTCGACCTGCCATTCGCTGAACCTCGTCGCGTTCCGCGATCTTGCCGACGCTGGCGGCCCGGGCTTTTCCGAAGCACAGGTGAAGGCGCTGGCGGCAACCTATCAGGTCGAGGATGGGCCCAACGATTCCGGCCAGATGTTCAAACGCCCCGGCCGGCCCTCCGACCATTTCCCGCCGCCGTTCCCCAACCCGGAAGCGGCGAAAGCGGTGTTCGGCGCGGCGCCCCCCGATATGTCGGACCTCGCCAAGGCGCGCTCGTTCCCGCGGCCGTTCCCGCTCTTCATCTTCGACGCCTTCACCGAATATCAGGAGCAGGGTCCGGACTATATCGTCGCGATCCTCAACGGCTTCACGCATCCCGACGATCCGAACTGGAACGAATATTTCCCCGGCCACCACATCGCGATGCCGAAGCCGCTCAATGACGGCCAGGTCCAATATACCGATGGCGCGCCGCAGACGGTGCAGCAATATTCGCGCGATGTCGCCGCCTTCCTCTATTGGGCGGCCGAACCCAAACTCGACGAGCGCAAGGCGCTCGGCTTCCGTGTCGTGATCTTCCTGATCGTCTTCGCCGTTTTGCTCTATTTCACCAAAAAGCGGATCTGGTCCGGCGTCACGGGACATTGAACCTCGCGCCGAAAAGCCGCCGTTGACAGGCTGCCGCTGCGCCGCCAATTTTGCGCCGCGGAAAATTATTGCGGCGGGGCGGCATGGTTCAATCGATTGTTGGCGTTATCGGCGGCTCGGGCGTCTACCACCTGCCCGGCCTTGCCGATTTGCGCGAAGAGCTGGTTTCGACGCCTTGGGGCGAGCCGTCCGATGCTTTGCGCTTCGGCAAAATCGGCGCGACCGAGGTCGTCTTCCTCGCCCGGCACGGCCGCGGCCATCGGCTTTCCCCCTCCGGCATCAATTACCGCGCCAATATCTATGCGCTCAAGGAAGTCGGCGTCACCGATCTCGTCTCGGTCTCGGCGTGCGGCTCGTTCAAGGAAGAGTTGAACCCCGGCCTTTTCGTCCTCGTCGATCAATTCGTCGACCGAACCTTCGGCCGGCAATCCTCATTCTTCGGCAACGGCTGCGTCGCGCATGTCTCGATGGCGCATCCGGTCGCCCCGCTCCTGCAGGCGCGCATCGCTGCCGCCGCCGAGGCCGAGAGCATCGCTTACGTCAAGGGCGGGACCTATGTCGCGATGGAGGGACCGCAATTTTCCTCGCTCGCCGAATCGCGCGCCTATCAAGCCGCCGGCTTCGACGTGATCGGCATGACCGCCATGCCGGAGGCAAAACTCGCCCGCGAGGCAGAAATCGCCTATGCCACGATCGCCATGGTGACCGATTACGATTGCTGGCATCCCGAGCACGATCATGTCGATGTCGCCTCGATCATCGCCACCTTGCAAGCCAATACCGGCAGAGCCGAACGGCTGCTGGCGCGGCTCCTGCAGGACTTTCCCGCCGAGCACGAGGCTTGCCCGATCGGCTCCGATCGGGCGCTCGATGCGGCCCTTATTACCGCGCCCGAGGCGCGCGACCCGGCGCTCCTCAAAAAGCTCGGCGTCATCCTGAAACGAGTCAACGCCCAATGAGCCTGAAGAACGCCATCCGCAGCATTCCGGACTATCCAAAGCCCGGCATCATCTTCCGCGACATCACCACCTTGCTGGCCGACGCGAAAGCCTTCCGCCGGGCGATCGACGAATTGGTGCAGCCCTGGTCGGGCAGCAAGATCGACAAGATCTCCGGCATCGAAGCGCGCGGCTTCATCCTCGGCGGCGCCGTGGCGCATCAGCTTTCGGCCGGCTTCGTGCCGATCCGCAAGAAGGGCAAGCTGCCGCACAAGACCGTTTCGATCGGCTATTCGCTCGAATATGGCGTCGACGAAATGGAAATGCATGTCGATGCGCTGATGCCGGGCGAGAAAGTGATTCTCGTCGACGATCTCATCGCCACCGGCGGCACGGCGGAAGCCGCGGTGAAGCTCTTGAAAAAGCTCGGCGCCGATGTCGTCGCCGCCTGTTTCGTCATCGATCTGCCGGACCTCGGCGGCGCCAAGAAGATCGAGGCGCTCGACGTGCCCGTGCGCAGCCTCATTGCCTTCGAAGGCCATTGAGCTTTCGGCCAATCGGAGTGCCTGAGCGAACGGCGGCGTGTCAGTGCCGCCAATCCCGCAAAATCTCTCGCGCGGCATTGTGGCCGGGCAGGCCGGTGACGCCGCCGCCTGGATGCGTGCCCGCCCCGCACATATAAAGCCCGGCGATCGGCGCGCGGTAATCGGCATGCCCCAGCATCGGCCGCGCGACGAACAATTGGCCGAGATCGAGCGCCCCGTGGAAAATGTCACCGCCGACGAGGCCGAACGTGCGCTCGAGATCGAGCGGCGAAAAGACCTGCCGGGCGATGACCGAAGCTTTGAAATTCGGTGCATAGGCATCGACCGTCGCGATCATGAGATCGGCGACCGCCTCGCGACGATCATCCCACGATTGGCCGTCGGGTAGAACCGGCGCGACATGCTGGCAGAAGAGGCTTGCGACATGCGCGCCGCGCGGCGCCAGGCTGGCATCGAGCGTCGAGGGGATGAGCATTTCGACGACGGGCTTTTGCGACCAGCCGCAGCGCCGCGCGTCGAAATAAGCCTCTTCCATGTAGCGAAGCGACGGCGCGATGATGATGCCGGCGGTGTGATGCTCGGCAACCGCACGCCCCGGCAACGCGGAAAAATCCGGCAGTTCGGACAGCGCGACATTCATCCGGAACGTGCCGGAGCCGCAGCGCCAGCGGGCGATCCTGTCTTTGAAATCGCCGCTCAGCGCATCCTGCCGGACAAGATCGCGATAAAGCAATTTCGGATTGACGTTGGCGGCAACGATTTTGGCGCGGAAAATCTCGCCGCTCACCGTCTCGACCCCGATCGCGCGGCCATTCTCGATGAGCACCTCGCGTACGGCTCTCGACGTGCGAATCTCGACGCCGCGCCTCTGCGCCGCCTTCGCCATCGCCTCGGTGATGGCACCCATGCCGCCGATGGCATGCCCCCATTGGCCTTTGGCGCCGTTCACCTCGCCGAAGCAATGATGCAGCAACACATAGGCCGAGCCCGGCGCATAGGGGCTCTGATAATTGCCGACGATCGCATCGAAGCCGAACGCCGCCTTGATCGGGGCGCTCTCGAACCAATGATCGAGATAATCGCCGGCGGAGTTCGTGAAGATTTCGAGCACGTCGCGCTCGCCTTCGAGGCCGAGCTTGCGCAACAGATTGGCGAATTGTCCGGCGCGGGTGAGCTGGCGCAGCCAATCGAGCGCACCGCCCGTCGGCAAATTGGGCGGGGTCTCCAGCGCGACCGCGCGCAGAAAATCGGCCAGTCGATCGAGCCGCGACGAATAGCCGTCGAGCCGTTCCGCGTCGCGGACGGAAAATTTTGCTACTTCGCTTTTCGTACGGCCGGCGCCGATCTTCAGATAGCGCCCATCCTCGAGCGGCAGAAAATTCCCGAGCTTGCGCGGCACGATGTTAAGTCCGTGCCGCGGCAAATCGAGGTCACGGATGATTTTTGGATTGAGCAGAGAGACCGTATAAGCCGCCTGCGAATTGCGAAAACCGGGATAAAATTCCTCGGTGACGGCGCAGCCGCCGATTTTGTCGCGCGCCTCGAGGACGAGGGTTTTCAACCCCGCGGCACCGAGATAGGCGGCGCAGACAAGGCCGTTGTGGCCGCCGCCGATGACGATGGCATCATAGATCAATCCGGCCGCCGCCTTTTGTTAGGGTTAAAGGACGTTCACTCTGAAAGGTCGCGTCTATCCGATTATGAAGGATGATGGCTCGATCCCTCCTCAGTACAATCGCGTCGCGGTGGGCGATGCAAGGGCCGGCCTTTGCGATGAGCCCGGCTCTTCGGACGCCGGCTCATGATTTCAGCATGGCGGAAGAGACGGTGGCCCAGGCCCTGGAGACCGAGCTGATCGATGTCACCCATATGGCGCGGCTTGAAGGCGCCTGGCGCGATCTCTATGCGCGCAGCCTCGAACGAAACATCTTCCTCGATCCCGATTTCGCCCTGCCGGCCCTCGCCTATCTGCATCCGCAGGAACTGAAAATTCTGGCGGTGTTCGATGCTGCGCCCGAGCGCCGGCTTCTGGCTTTGACGCCCCTCGCGCCGCCGCGCCTTCCCTGCGGCCTCGCGCGCGGCTACCTGCACAAACAGGCGGCACTCGGCCTGCCTTTGCTCGACCGGACATTGGCGGCGCCGGCGTTGGCAAAGCTCGTCGATGCGGTGAAAACCTTGCCGCTGGCGCCTAGCGCGCTGATCTTCGGCGACATCCCGCGCGCGGGCCCGACCTTTCGCCTCCTCGGCGACATGTTCGGCGAAGATCGGCTGCATCTCATCAGCCAATATGAGCGCGCCGCTCTGCTCCCGACAGCGCCCGACGCATCGGTCGATCGCAAGACCAAGGCCGGTAAAAACGCGGCACGTCTGTTTCGCCGGCTTGCCGAGCACGGCGCTCTCTCCTATGGCGTGGCCCGCAATGCCGACGTCGGGCCCGCCATGGCGGAATTTCTGGCGCTTGAAGCGCGCGGCTGGAAAGGCACCAGCAAGACCGCGCTCGCCTCGACGCCCGAGCGGGCGCGTTTCGCAACAAGCATGGCCGAAAATTTCGCCCGTGCCGGCAAGCTGCGCATCGAAAGCCTCGATCTCGACGGCAAGCCGGTCGCGATGGGGATCATGATCGAAGACGCCGGCACCGTCTATTTCTGGAAGACGGCTTATGACGAAGCCTATGCGGCGCTTTCGCCCGGCGTGCTCTTCGTGCGCGAACTGACCGCCCGGCTGGCCGCGGGCGGCACACCGCTCAAGATCGATTCCTGCGCCATGCCCCATCACCCGATGATCGATCATCTCTGGCCGCAGCGCATTGCCATGCTCGACCTCGCGCTGGCCTTGCCGGCCGGCCGGCGCGGCCGCATGGCCGTCGCCGCGGAAAGATTGCGGCGGCGCCTGCGCACAGCCGCAAAAGACCTGCTGCGGCGCAGCTCCGGCGGCACGACGGGGGTCGAGAAGACATGGGTCGACAAGACTTTGATGATTTGGCGCGCCCGCTCTTGATCGGCCGCCGCGGCGGACATAGGTCAACGCCGTGTCTCGATCGCAATTGCCATGACTGCGCGGCCGGCCATGCCGACGGCTCTGCAAAAGCAGCGGCTCGACAAATGGCTGTGGTTTGCGCGCGTGGTCAAAACCCGCCAACAGGCCGTCGATCTCGTTGCGGCCGGTCATGTGCGGATCGATTCCCGCAGGGTTGACGTTCCGGCAAAGCTCGTCGGTCCGGGTGCGGTCTTGACGATTGCGCTTGAACGGCGCGTCCGCGTTCTGCGGATCACCGGCCTTGCGGCGCGGCGCGGCGGCGCCGAACAGGCGCAATTGCTGTTCGTGGATTTGAACGCCGGAAGTTCCGCGCCTGCGGACTGCGCGGCGGAGGGCTCTAAGCCTGCGGCAATATAGGCTTTATGCCGGGCCGCAATTGCTTGCTTAAGCGCCGCAAAGACGCTAGCAAACCGCCAGAATTCAGCGCGGCCCGCAGCGTTCGGGCGGAGGAGATTTATGCCTTACGTCGTCACCGAAAACTGCATCAAGTGCAAGTATACGGACTGCGTCGAGGTCTGCCCGGTCGATTGCTTCTACGAAGGCGAGAATATGCTCGTCATTCATCCGGACGAATGTATCGATTGCGGCGTCTGCGAACCCGAATGCCCGGCCAATGCGATCAGCCCCGACACCGAGAAGGGTCTCGAAAAATGGCTGAAGCTGAACGCCGATATGGCCAAGATCTGGCCGAACATCTCGCACAAGAAGCCGCAGCCCGAGGACGCCAAGGAGTTCGACGGCAAGCCCGGCAAATTCGACGCTTATTTTTCGCCTGAACCCGGCGAAGGCGATTAACCACGCCGGTCAAACATAAATTGAGATAAGCGGGCCGCCGAAGCCGGGGCGAGGCCGGAAAGTGCCGTTTTTTCAGCTTTTTCGGGGCGTAAATCTTTGATTTTCCCGCCCCGCCATGATATATTCTTTTCATAAATCGGCCCGGCTCTGATCATCCGGATCGCGTTCGTCTGATGCTTGGCGGGAGCATCGGGCGTATCCTCGCTACAAGCAGCAGTTGCCTGGGGGCCAAGGTTCGCGCTGCGGTAGATGGATGGTCTTTCGCTCGGCCGCGCCGCGGTTCCATTGACATGCCGCGGCGACCCCCGGGCGGCAAAGTTCCTTTGCTGCGTAACGAATTCTGAGTTTCGCGCCTGAAGCGAGACCGAAAAGGAGTGCGCGCGTATGTCATCTGTCAGGAAGACCGAAAAGTCCCACAAGGCCAAAGCCACGATCGCGCGCGCGGCTCTCAAGTCCCGAACCGCGACCAAAGCCAAAAAGCCGGCCGAATCGAAGGCCCGTCAAGGCCGCGCGACCGCGGCGAAGACCGCTGCAAGGCCGGCGCCGAAAGCCAAAATCGCGGCCAAGGCCGCGGCGAAATCCGCCGCAAAGCCCGCCGCGCGGAGCAAGAGCGCCGCCGCGAAACTGCGCACGGCCCAGGCGCGGCTGAAGAAACAGGCTGCGGCGGCAAAGGCGACGCGTCCGGCCGCCAAGACGGCGGCGACGAAATCCGCGGCGGCAAAGCCCGGCGCGCCGAAGACTATCAAAGCGACTCAAGCGTCCGCGGCAAAATTAAAGCGGTCAACAACGGCAGGCCGCGGCAAATCGCGGGCTGGACGCGTCGCGCCGGTTGAGACTAAACTATCGAAAGTGGCGGTTGCGGTTCAGCCGGCCGCCGCTCCTCAAACCGAACTCCAGGCCGTCAAGAAGGTCGATTCCGAGCGCCGCGCGCAAGTTGCTGCGGTGTTGGCTTTGCGCTCTCTGCAAAAGCCGGCACCGGCCGCCGAGGCTGTCGCTCGCCCAGAGGAAGCAAGTAAAGCCAGCGTGACTCAGAAAGCACCCAAGAAGGCGGCCGAAGCCGCACCTGCGCCGGTCCGCGCCCCCGCGCCCGAGGCCAAGCTGCCGCCGGTTGCGGAGACAAAGCCCGCCGCGCCGATCGCCGAGAAACCGAAGCCGACGGCAAAGCCCGCCGCACCGGTCAAGCACGGCTTCAAGCCGCTCGAATTCGTTGTCTATCCGGCACATGGCGTCGGCCAGATCCTCGCCGTCGAGGAGCAGGAAGTCGCCGGCTTCAAGCTCGAACTCTTTGTGATCAGCTTCTCGAAGGACAAGATGATCCTGAAGGTGCCGACGCCGAAGTCGATCGCCGTCGGTATGCGCAAGCTCGCCAGTGCCGAGGTCGTCAAGCAGGCGCTCAATACGCTGACCGGCCGCGCCCGCATCAAGCGGACCATGTGGTCGCGCCGCGCCCAGGAATATGAGGCGAAGATCAATTCCGGCGATCTCGTCGCCATCGCCGAAGTCGTGCGTGATCTCTACCGTTCAGAGGCGCAGCCCGAACAATCCTATTCTGAGCGGCAATTGTATGAGGCGGCGCTCGATCGCGTTGCCCGCGAAATCGCCGCCGTTCAGAAACTGACCGAGACGGAATCGCTGAAGGTGATCGAGACTCAATTGCAGAAGAGCCCGCGCCGCGGCAAGGCTGAGGACAGCGAAGCCGATCTCGAAGCCGAAGCCGGCAGCGATGGTGACGACGGCGGGATCGACGAAGCGGCGTAAGCGCTTTAGACCAAAAAGCGCAATGCGCCGAATTAAGACGCCAAAGGCCCGGCCACCGTGTCGGGCCTTTTTGCGTGGCTAAGACTGAGGCTGCGTTCTTCGGCCTGATGGCGATCGATCAGAACCCGGCGCAATTTTTCCAGCGCCCGGCCTTCGATCTGGCGCACCCGCTCTTTGGAAATGCCGAAACGCACGCCCAGCGATTCGAGCGTTGCCGCTTCCTCGGCAAGGCGGCGATATTGCAGAATCGCAAGTTCCCGCGGATTGAGGCTCTTGAGGGCGTCTTCTAGCCAGACGATGCGGCGGTCGGCGTCGATCGCATCTTCGACGATTTCATCCGGCAACGGCCCTTCGTCGGCAAGCAGGTCGAGCCGTTGCACCGAAGTGGCGGCGGGATCGGCTTCCGATACCGCTGCGTTGAGCGACAGGTCGGGACTGGAAAAACGCGCATCCATCAATTCGACGTCGGCGCGCTGCACGCCGAGTGCCTTGGCGATCTGATCAAACACTGTCGCAGTGCCCGCCGACGACGCATCGGTGGAGAGCCGCGCCCGCAGGCGCCGCAGATTGAAGAACAGCGCCTTCTGCGCCGAGCTCGTGCCGCCGCGCACGATCGACCAGTTGCGCAAGATGAAATCCTGGATGGCGGCACGGATCCACCAAGTCGCATAGGTCGAAAACCGAACGTCACGCTCCGGATCGAAACGCGCCGCCGCTTGCAGCAGACCGACATGACCTTCCTGAATGAGGTCGCCGATCGGCAGACCATAATGACGGAAGCGCACCGACATGGCGATGACGAGCCGCATATGCGCCTGCGTCAGCCGGTGCAGCGCGCGCTCGTCCCGGCGCCGATGCCAGCGCAGCGCGAGATCGCGCTCTTCCTCGCGATCGAGAAAGGGCGCGGCTTTCGCCGCCGAAGCCAGATGGCGGTCCAAGCCGACATGTCGCGCCATGAATGATCCTCGCAATGATCCCTCTTCGATCCCCTCTTGGCGGCCCACCTCAGCCTTAGACGGACGAGGAGATAAACGTGCCAACAGCGGTGCGAGTTCCAGCGGCGCTTTGCGGCGCGACAGAGCGCGGCGCTAATCCGTGACGATTTTGTAATGCTCGCCGGCCGGCAAGGGCCCCGGGCCGGTCAAGCCGTTGATCAGCTCGAAATGTTCGAGCGGATGGTCGGCGACCGCCATTTTGTTGCTCAGGCTTTCGACGCTATCGCCCGGCTGCGCCGTCACGATGACGAGGCGCAGCGGCTTCACTTCTTCGACTTCTTCGGGCGTCGTCTTGCGAAAGGATTCAATCGAGGCGCGAAACCGCTTCTCCGCCTCGGCGTCGAGATTGCGAATCGCAAAGATCAGCCGATAGACCTGATCGCCCTGGAAGCGGATGACGGCGACGCGAAAATTCCATTCGCCGGCACGCGCGCTCGCCGTCACGGCGGGCATGCCGTTGACCTCGAGCGTCTCAATCGAGCTGGGCAGCAGCCCTTCGATCCAGCCTGACGAAATATAGCTTTCGAGCGTCATCGAAGGGTCGAGCCGCACCGAATCGAGCCGCAACGCCTCGCGCCCTCCGGTCTTCACGCCCAGGACGGCCTGCGCCGAATTTTCCAAGACGAACCCATCCGGCGCGACGAACAAAAAGCCAAGTCGCGGATGAATGAAGGTCGTTCCGCGGATCGAGCCATCGGCCGGATCGTCGCCATAGGTCATCCCGTCAATGGCTGCGAGATAAGCCGTCCGATCGGTCGTGCCGGTGCCGGGCGGTCCGAATTGCTGCGCGATCTGCTCCGCACGCGCGATTCGTTCGGGCGTCGAGGGATGCGTGGCAAGAAGATCCGGCTTCGAGACATCCGAGCCCTGACCGAAAAGGCTCGCCCGCAAGGCGCTGTCGCGTCCGAGCGTCGTCAGGAAGCGCGCCGCGGCATAAGGATCATAGCCCGCTTTGGCCATGACCCGAATGCCGATCTCGTCCGCCTCGAGTTCCTGCTGGCGTGAAAAACTCGCCAGCGTCCGCCGCTCGACCGCCTCGACCTCCTCGCCCTTTTGCCGGCTTTCGATGACGGCCGCGGCCTGAGTGATGAGCGCGGCACGCTTTTCTTCCTCGGCCCGCAGCGCCGCATGGCGCGCCGTGATATGGCCGATCTCATGCGCCATGACCGCAGCGACCTCGGATGCATCATTGGCCAAGGCCAGAAGTCCGCGTGTGACATAGATCCGGTCCGGCGCCATGGCGAAGGCGTTGATCACCGGCGAATTCAACAGGGTGACCTGATAGGGCTGCTCCGGATTCTCGCCGGCTTTCGCCAATTTGAGCAGGATGCCGTTGACGAAGTGCTCGGCCGCCGCATCGTGATATTCGCCGCCGAAAAGGGCGACCATCTTTTGATTTTCCGCCGAGGCCGGCGTCTCGAGCCCAAGCGTGCGGGGCGCTGCGGCCGGAACTTCGACGGCAATCGGTTTGCCTTGGTCCTCCATCGCCGCGCAAGCGCCGAGCGCCAGCGCCAGCGCAATCGCCAAAAGCCGCCGGCCGGACCCGAAACGGCGCTGCAGACCGATCATCAAATGCGGACCTTCATTGAGGCTTTTCGGACGGGTCAGCAGCTTTCGCCTCAACATGTTGTCCCGCACCCGGTGACGTCTCGGGTTGGGAAACGATTTCGATTGCGTCGGGTTCGGAGACTTCGACCTGCGGCCCAAACCGCATATCGAGCAGGCCGCGGACACGAATCCTGCGGCCGATCAGAGCATGAAAGTCAAAACCCGCGCGCTCAAATATCTTGACGTCGCGTTGCACTATCGTGACTGCAAAGCCGTCGCTATCCCGTGGGCCGAACAGAAGATAAAGGCGCTTCGGTCGCCTGTCGACATCGGTGATTTGGCCCTCAACGATCACATTCGTCGCCGTCTTGTCAGCAAAAGCCTGCCTATCAGTTGCGGCAATTACGGCATAATAGGGATCATGCCAAAGGCCGCGTTGCGCGGTGCGGGCTTTGGCTTCGGCGGCGAGAAAATCGACGCGGCAGACTGCCGCGGCGGGCTCCGGCATGAAGCGCCCGTAACCCTGCGCCAACAGCCAAGCTCCAAGCGATGGCGCAGGCGCGGGGAGCGTCGAAGCCGGCGGGAAAGCAAAGACTGGGACCCGCCCCCAGCGATCCGGCCCCGCCAGCGGAATGATGTCGAACCCAGCGGCGAGCGCCCTTTGCAAAGCCTCGCGCGCCGCCGTCGCGAAATCCGGATTGGCGGGCGTCGGCCGCACCGGCTCGATCCCGGCGATGCGCAAGAGCCGGCCATCCCGCAAGGAGGGTTCGAGCCGCTCGTCGACCGAGGCCGCCGCAACGTGTTGGCTGCCTGCGGTCGGGCAACCCGATTGCGCCATTGCGCGCTGAGCAATCCCCATGTTGAGCAGGGCGATGAAAAGCGCCAGCGCGCCGGCGGAGCATAGGCCAGGAAGACCGCACGCGGCCGAACCGCTGGAACGTCTCATGGCGTCATGGTAGAGCAAATTGCGGCGCGGCGCAGCCGAAGGTATGTCCCGGTAGCTCAGCAGGATAGAGCAGCGGTTTCCTAAACCGCAGGTCAGGGGTTCGACTCCCTTCCGGGACGCCAGTGCTGCTGGCTCAATTCATTTGGTCGAGGATGACCGCGGCGGCCCCATCAATGCCGGCTGGAACAAAA
>JAJXZN010000098.1 GCA_021780015.1 Pseudomonadota bacterium | reverse complement strand
CGGACGACTTCATGGCGCCCTTCAGCACCATCGGCCCGGCTTCCATCGATGTATGGATCTCGTCGCCGGTGCGATCGAGGAAACCGGTGTTGATGAAGACCACGCGATTGGCAGCCGCCTTGATCGCCGCCTTAAGATTGGCACTGGTACGCCGCTCCTCGTCCATAATGCCCATTTTGAGCGTGAAGCGCGGCAGGCCGAGAACATCCTCGACCGCCGTGAAAAGCCGGTCGGCAAGCGCGACTTCTGCCGGCCCATGCATCTTTGGCTTGACGATATAGACCGACCTTTTGGCGCTGTTACGCCGGCCGGTCTTGTGCAGATCATGGATTGCGATCAGCGCCGTCACGGCCGCATCGAGCAAGGTTTCCGGGATTTCGGCGCCGTTCGCGAGCACCGCATCGGTCATCATGTGATGGCCGACATTGCGGATGAGCATCAGACTGCGACCGGAGAGCGCCAACGGCGTACCGTCCGGCCGGACGTAGAGGCGATCTTCGGCGAGCCGGCGTTCGATCTCCTTGCCGTTCTTCTCCACCGTGGTTGAGATCGTGCCCTGCATGAGGCCAAGCAGATTGCGATAGAGGCCAATCTTGTCGCTTGCGTCGACGGCAGCGACGCTGTCTTCGAGGTCCATGATCGCCGTCAATGCGGCTTCGATGACGATGTCGGCAACGCCCGCCGGATCGTCGGCGCCGATGCGGTTCGCACGATCGATGACGATCTCGATATGCAGGCCGTTATTTCGCAAGAGGATCGCGCCGGGCGCGCCCGCCTCGCCGCGATAGGCGCGCAACTGCGCCGGATTTCTCAAGCCGACTTTCGTTCCATCAGCCAAGCGGGCCTCGAGCTTGCCGGCTTCGACGCGATAAGCCTCGACGACGCTGTGGCTCGCGCCGGCGAGCGGCACGGCCGCGTCGAGAAATTCGCGGCCCCAGGCGACGACACGGGCGCCGCGGATCTTGTTATAGCCCTTGCCGCGCGCGCCGCCGTCGGCGGAGGAAATCGCGTCAGTGCTGTAGAGCGCTTCGTAGAGCGAACCCCAGCGGGCATTAGCGGCGTTGAGCGCATAACGGGCGTTCGATGCCGGCACGACCAATTGCGGCCCCGGCACCAGCGCAATCTCGTCATCAACATTTTCGGTTGCAATCGAAAAATCCGGCGGCTCAGGCACGAGATAGCCGATCTCGCGCAGAAAATGCTCGTAATTGGATTGATCGAACGGCCGGCCGCGATGGCCGACATGATAAGCATCGATCTTGTCTTGCAGAGCGTCGCGAATTTGCAATTGGGCGGCGATCTGCGGCGCGAATTCACCGACGAGTTTCTCAAAGCCCGTCCAGAAGGCGCCGACGCTGACCCCGGTGCCGGGGAGCGCCTCGGCGGTGAGGAAATCATAGAGCATCTTGGCGACCTTGAGACCGCCGACAGATTGATAGTCACGCATGGACGGGCTTCTCCTGCGCACCCAATTCCGCCGCGAACGCACCGGCAAATCTGGAAAAATTCTCTTCAAACAAGCGGGCGAGATGGCGCGCCTGCGCGGCATAGGCTTTGGCGCTCGGCCAAGTCTGCGACGGATCGAGCAAGCCGTCCGGCACGCCCGGCACATGCAGCGGCACATGCAAGCCGAAATAAGGTTCGACGCGGAACGCGGCTTGATCGAGCCCGCCGCTGAGTGCGGCGCGCAACAGCGTACGCGTGTGAGCGATTGAAATGCGCTTGCCGACGCCATAGGGGCCGCCGGTCCAGCCGGTATTAACGAGCCAGACTTGCGCCTTCTGCTCGGACAAATAGCGCATCAGAAGCCGGCCATAGACCTCGGGAGGGCGCGGCAGGAACGGCGCGCCGAAACAGGCGCTGAAGGTCGCCGAAGGCTCCTTGCCGAGGCCCTTTTCGGTGCCGGCGACACGCGCCGTATAGCCTGAAAGGAAATGAACCATGGCCTGCGTCGGCGTCAGCCGCGCCAGCGGCGGCATGACACCGAAAGCATCGGCCGTCAGCATCACGACGTCGCGCGGCGCGGCGCCCTGCCCGCTCGGCTCGGCATTGGCGATGAAGTCGAGCGGATAGCAGGCGCGCGTATTGGGCGTCAGTGAATCGTCGTCGAGATCGATCCCGCCGTCCGGATCGACCGGCACATTTTCAAGCACGGTGCCGAAACGGTGCGAGGCTGCCCAAATTTCAGGCTCCGCCTCTTGCCGCAGGTTAATGACTTTGGCGTAGCAACCGCCCTCGAAATTGAAAATGCCGTCCGGCGACCAGGCATGTTCGTCGTCGCCGATAAGCCGACGCTCGGCGTCGGACGACAACGTCGTCTTGCCCGTGCCGGAGAGGCCAAAAAACAGCGCCGTATCTCCTGCGGGGCCGATATTCGCTGAACAATGCATCGGCAACACGCCCTTCGCCGGCAGCAGCCAATTCATGACGGTGAAAATCGCCTTCTTGATCTCCCCTGCATATTGGGTGCCGGAAATGACGATCAGCTTTTGGGCAAAGGACAAAGCGACGGCGGTCGCCGAGCGCAAGCCGCAGCGGTCCGGATCGACCGCGAGGTCTGGCGCGTGCAAAATCACATAGTCCGGCGCGAAGGTCTCCAGTTCGTCCGCGGGCGGACGGATAAACATATTGCGGGCGAACAGCGCATGCCACGCATTGGTGGTGACGAGCCGCACACGCAGGCGATGCTCCGGCGCCGCGCCGGCATAAAGGTCTTGCGTGAACAGGACCTGGCCTTGCAGATAGCCGCGCACATGGTCACTCAACACGGCGAAATTGGTAGGCGAAAGCTTCTGGTTGACGTTACCCCACCAAATGTCGGAGCGCGTTTCCGCCTCGTCGACAATGAACTTATCCTGCGCCGAACGGCCGGTATGTGTGCCGGTGCGCACGACGAGCGCACCGTCGCCGGAGAGCCGACCCTCGCCGCGCTGAAGCGCCAAAGCGACGAGCGGTGCCGCATGAAGATTGGCCTGCACCGCTAACGCGCCGGCGAGCCCGGTTCCCGCGAGCACTGCGGCATCCGGTTCCCGGGTTCGCGTGATCATATTCATTGCTGCGGCCTCCAGACCCAATGTCTGGCCGGTCATCGCCGCATTCAACGCTCGAAACAATTGGACTTTCTGCTGATGGCCGCATCAGCAGTCGGACGCAAACACACGCGAGCCCGCGCTTCTGCGCGGGCTCGGACTAAAGTACGAGACGCTACGCCGAGTTCGACTTCATTCGGCCGCCAAAGATGACGGCCCTTCCGGCCGTCCGATCGAGAGATATTTGAAACCCTGGCGGCGGACTTCGTCCGGCGTATAAATATTGCGCAGATCGACCAGGATCGGCTCGGACAGAAGCTCTTTGACGCGGCCGAGATCGAGCGCGCGGAACGCATCCCATTCGGTGACGATGACGAGCGCCGACGCGTCCTTACAGCAGCTATAGGGGTCGCCGAAGTAATTCAAATTTTCCAGATAATGCCGCGCCTGCTCCATCCCTTCGGGGTCGAAGGCATTGACCCTGGCGCCGGCATCTTGAAGTGCGGTGATGATCGAGATCGCCGGCGAATCGCGCATGTCGTCGGTGTTCGGCTTGAAGGTGAGCCCAAGCACGGCGATCGTCTTATTGCGCACTGAGCCGCCGCAAGCGGCAAGCACCTTGCGCGCCATGGCGCGCTTCCTCTGGTCATTGACGGCCGCGACGGTTTCGACGATGCGGATCGGCGCACCATAATCCTGCGCCGTCTTGATCAACGCTTGCGTATCCTTCGGGAAACAGGAGCCGCCGTAGCCGGGGCCGGCATGCAGAAATTTCGAACCGATGCG
>JAJXZN010000224.1 GCA_021780015.1 Pseudomonadota bacterium | reverse complement strand
CGATGCCCTCGACGGGCTGATGGGCCGCGTCGCCGACGAAGCCGGGATTCAATTCCGCCTGCTCAATCGTGCCAAGGGGCCGGCGGTGCGCGGCCCCCGCGCGCAAATGGACCGCGCGCTTTATCGCGCGGCGATGCAGGCGGCGCTTTCGGCGGTGGCAGGTCTCACCGTCGTCGAGGCCGAAGCCGCGGAAATTCTGACGGCGGCCGGACGGGTCGCAGCGCTGGCGCTGGCCGATGGCCGTGTCCTCGCGACTGGCGCTTTGGTGCTCACGACCGGCACATTTCTCCGCGGCATGATCCATATCGGCGACGAGCGGATTCCGGCCGGCAGGGTCGGCGAACCGCCGGCGCAAAGGCTTTCGGCGAGCCTGCTGGCGCATGGCTTCGCTCTCGGCCGTCTGAAGACCGGGACACCGCCCCGCCTCGACGGAACGACGATCGATTGGGCTCAGCTTGAGCCCCAGCCGGGAGACGACGAACCCGAACCCTTTTCCTTCCTGACGCCGGCGATCAAGACCGCCCAGGTCGATTGCTTCATCACCCGCACGACGCAGGCCGGGCACGATCTGATCCGCGCCAATATCGGCTATTCCCCGGTCTATTCTGGCGCCATCTCCGGGCGCGGCCCGCGCTATTGTCCCTCAATCGAGGACAAGGTCATGCGCTTTGCTGATCGCGAGGCGCACCAGATTTTCCTCGAGCCGGAAGGCCGCGACGATCCGACCATCTATCCGAATGGGATTTCGACAGCGCTGCCCGCCGCCCTACAGAAAGCCTTCCTGCGCACCATTCCGGGTCTGGCGCAGGTGCGGATGCTGCAGCCGGGCTATGCGATCGAATATGATTTTATCGATCCGCGCGAACTCAGCCCGGCGCTTGAGACGAAGCGCGTCGCTGGCCTTTTTCTCGCCGGCCAGATCAACGGGACAACCGGCTATGAGGAAGCGGCGGCGCAAGGCCTTGTCGCCGGGCTGAACGCGGCGGCCAAGGCGGGCGGCAGCGGCGCGATCGGTTTCGACCGCTCCGAGGCCTATCTCGGCGTGATGATCGACGATCTCGTGACCCGCGGCGTCACCGAGCCCTATCGCATGTTCACCTCGCGCGCCGAATACCGGCTGACGCTGCGGGCCGACAATGCCGACCAACGGCTGACCGGCAAGGGTATCGCACTTGGCGCCGTGGGTGCGGAGCGGGCGCGGGCGTTCACCGCCAAGAAGGCCGCGTTGGATGAAGCGCGGGCGCGGCTCTCGGCCCTGGCGCTGACGCCGAATGAAGCGGCGCGCCACGGTCTCAAGATCAATCAGGATGGCATCCGGCGATCGGCCTTCGACCTGCTCGGCTTCCCGGGCGTCGACTTCGCGGCGCTGCGCGCGATCTGGCCAGAGTTCGGCGCCGTTGACCCGACAAGCGCAGCGCAGGTCGAGATCGATGCCAAATATGCCGTCTATTTGGAGCGGCAGGCCGCGGACATTGCGGGCTTTCGCCGCGACGAGGCTTTGCGCCTCCCGGAAAGCCTCGATTACCGCGCGATTTCCGGTCTCTCGGCAGAACTCCGCGACAAGCTGATTGCGATCAAGCCGCAGACTTTGGGGCAGGCGGGGCGGATCGAGGGGATCACCCCGGCTGCGCTCATCCTGCTCGCAGCGCACGCCAAATCGCAACTCAGACGCCAGCCGGCGCGGAGCCAGGCGTTTGCCGAGTGACGCCGACCGCGACGCGGCGCTGACCCTCTTTCCGCTCCCGTCCGAGACTGTCCGCCGCCTCGACATCTATGCCGCGCTGCTGCGCAAATGGCAGAAGACCATCAATCTCGTCAGCGCGTCGACTTTGCCGCAGCTCTGGACCCGCCACATTGCCGATTCGCTGCAAGTCCAAGCGGCCGTGCCTGAAGCGAAAGTCTGGGCGGATCTCGGCTCGGGCGGCGGCTTTCCCGGCCTTGTCACCGCAATCCGGCTGGCCGAGACGCCCGGCGCAAGGGTGCATCTCATCGAATCGGATCAGCGCAAATGCGCCTTCCTGCGCGAGGTTTCACGTGAAACATCGGCGCCGGCGGTGATCCACAACAGCCGGATCGAAGATATTGTTAACCATATTGGCGACTCGATCGAGGCGGTCAGTGCCCGCGCGCTCGCGCCGCTGCCGACCCTCATTGCCTATGCCGAAAAATGGCTCGCTGACGGCGCCGTCGGCGTTTTTCTCAAGGGACAATGGGCCGAAGACGAGGTCAAAGCCTTGTCCGTAGCGGGCCGATACCGCATCATAGCAAAATCAAGCGTTACTGCGCCGGTCAGTCGCGTCCTGCTCGTCTTCGACGAGGCGGCGCCGAGGACCGCGGCGCGGCGCGGATGAGTTTTTGGCGTACCGCGCGAAAAATCTTCTAAAACAGACCTTTAGAGATCGTCGCATGGTTGCGCAGACAATCGGGTTTCGGAGACGGCGTGTGGCTTATTCTCCCGATCTTCGCGTGTTGGTCCTGGCGAATCAAAAAGGCGGCGTCGGCAAAACGACGACGGCGATCAACCTTGGCACGGCTCTCGCCGCGATCGGCGAACGGGTGCTGATCATCGATCTCGATCCGCAGGGCAATGCCTCGACCGGTCTTGGCATCGACCGCAAGAACCGCAGTGTTTCGACCTTCGACGTGATGATCGGCGAAGAGCCGCTGAAGGCCGCCATTCAGGCCACCGCCGTGCCACGGCTCTCGATCGCGCCCTCGACCCTCGACCTGCTCGGCGTCGAACTGGAAATCGCCGCGGAGAAGGACCGCGCCCACCGGCTACGGAACGCGGTTAAAGCTTTTGCCGACGAGCAGGCGACCCTGCCTGAGGCTAATCGTTTCACTTATGTTCTCATCGATTGCCCGCCGTCGCTCAATCTCCTCACCATCAATGCGCTGGCGGCGAGCGACAGTGTCGTGGTGCCGCTGCAATGCGAATTTTTCGCTCTCGAAGGCCTGTCGCAATTGCTTTCGACGGTCGAGAAAGTGAAGCAGACGTTGAACGCGGACCTCACGATCCACGGCATCGTCCTGACCATGTATGACCCGCGCAACAATCTCGCGACCCAAGTCGCCGCCGATGTGCGCGGCTTCATGGGCGACAAGGTCTATGAGACGGTCATCCCGCGCAATGTGCGGATTTCGGAAGCCCCGTCCTATGGCAAGCCGGTGCTTCTCTACGATCTCAAATGCGCCGGCAGCCAGGCCTATCTGCGGCTGGCATCGGAAGTGATTCAGCGCGAACGGCAATTGCGCGGCGTCGCGGCTTAGAGCATTGGAGCGAATCGTCCGAAGCGGGTTTCGGACAAATCCGATGCGGTGAGAAAGCTTTAAAAGCGCCGAGCGATTCGAACGTCTGATGCCCGGCGAAAAGTGAAGGCGGAGATGAAGGCAGCGACTATGGCAGACGAACACCGGCCGCGGCTCGGGCGCGGACTGGCCGCCCTGATCGGCGATGCCGGCGAAGAGAATGCAGCGGTGGCGCGCTCGCGCGGGCAGAAGAAGATCGCGCTCGCGTTTCTGCGGCCCAATCCGCGCAATCCGCGCAAGGATTTCAACGACGCGGAGCTTGAGGATCTTGTTGCCTCGATCCGCGAGAAGGGCATTATCCAGCCGATCCTCGCGCGCACCGTGCCGGGGCAGGCCGACGCTTATGAGATCATCGCCGGCGAGCGGCGCTGGCGCGCCGCGCAACGCGTCGGGCTGCATGACGTGCCGGTGATTCTGGTCGAGGCCGACGACAAGCAGGCGCTCGAACTCGCCATCATCGAGAACGTGCAGCGCGCCGATCTCAACGCGCTCGAAGAGGCGCTCGGCTATCA
>JAJXZN010000268.1 GCA_021780015.1 Pseudomonadota bacterium | reverse complement strand
GATGACATTGGCGCCGCCAGCCGACGCGAGATGCGTCACGCATGCGGCCGGATAGTGCGCGGCAAGGCGCGCGCTGAGCAGCGCCAGCGGCGTCCCGATATCGCCGATCGCCGAGAATTGCCGCATGACGGCTTGAAGACGCTCCACAATCTCGTCAGCCGCCCGCGCCAGGAGAAAATCGGCAGGACCGCCTGCCAGCGCGCGAGCGTGCCGCCGGCGCTGCAGGGCGCGATCGAAAATGAGAAAACTGCTCGGTGCCACCGCCCCTTTTAGCGCATTGCGGCGGCCCACTCGGCAAAATTTCTGGCGCGCTCTGGCGCCATGTTTATGCTGCGCCATGATTTGCGACGATCCGGCGCTTGCTCCGCCGCCCCTGCTTGCCGTTTGGTCGAAGACCCTGCGGCGCGGGCGCGCGCTCGCCGATGCGGTGCTCGACCTCGTCTTTCCGCCCGCTTGCCTTGCCTGCCGCAAGGCGGTGACGGCGCATGGGGCGCTGTGTCCTTCGTGCTGGCGCCGCGTCGGCTTCATCGAGAGGCCTTATTGCGAGCGGCTCGGTACGCCCTTTCCTTATGATCTCGGCGTTCCGGGCCTCTTGTCGCCCGAGGCGATGGCCAATCCGCCCGTCTATCATCGCGCGCGGGCGGTGGCGCGTTTCGAGGACGGCCCCGTCCGCGACCTCGTTCACCGGCTGAAATACGGCGACAGGCTGGAATTGGCGAAGCCGCTCGGTCTCTGGATGGCCCGCGCCGGCGCGGAGCTTTTGGCCGGTGCCGATCTGCTCGTCCCCGTGCCGTTGCATCGGCGCCGCCTCATCTGGCGCCGGTTCAATCAGGCGAATGCCCTGGCCGAGATCGTCGGCCGGGCAAGCGGCAAGACGGTCGAGCCCTTCGCGCTCGCCCGTATCAAACCGACGCTGCCGCAGGTCGGCCTCAGCCGGGCGCAACGCGCCGACAACGTGCAGGGGGCTTTTGCGGTGCCTGGATCCGCGCAGGGCGCCATCGCCGGTCGCAACGTCCTGCTGATCGACGATGTCCTCACCTCCGGCGCGACGCTCAATGCAGCGGCGCGCGCCCTGCTTCGCGGCGGGGCCGCGCGCGTCGATGTCTTGGTCTTCGCCAGGGTTGTGACAAGCGGATGAAATACCATATCTTGGGAGCGAGAAACGAGGTCCACTAAGAATGCCGCAACCGGTTGATATTGTCGTTTACACGACGGCGACCTGCCCCTATTGCATCCGCGCCAAGGCGCTGTTGCATGCGCGCGGCCTCGATTTCGCGGAGATCGCCGTCGATGGCGATCCGGCTGCCCGCGAAGCCATGATGCTGCGGGCCGGCGGCCGGCGAACCGTGCCGCAGATTTTCTTCGGTGAAACCCATATTGGCGGCTGTGACGATTTGCATGCGCTTGACGCCAGGGGTGAACTCGAAACGGCTTTGGCCGACGCGGCGCGATGATCAAATATGCTCTGAAATGTTCGCAAGGCCATGAATTCGATTCCTGGTTTGCGAGCGCCGCCAGCTTCGATGAACAAGTTGCGCGGGCCCAAGTCTCTTGCCCGGTCTGCGCCTCGCCGCAGGTTGCCAAAGCGATCATGGCGCCGGCGCTCGCTCACGGCGATCGTATTGAAGCGCCAAGCGCGGAAGAGCGGGCGCGAGATCGCGCCGCTCTGCGCGCGCTGCGGCATTATGTGATGGGTCTCACCGAGGATGTCGGGACGCGCTTTCCGGACGAGGCGCGAAAGATCGCCGAGGGGGCCAGCGAGGAGCGCCCGATTCGCGGTCAAGCGACGCGCGAGGAGGCCAAAGCGCTTCTCGACGAAGGCATCAGCATCCTGCCGCTGCCGCTCGTGCCGGACGATCTCAACTAAGTCCGGCGACGCCGTAAGTCTCACGCAAGCTGTGCCATAGACAGTTCCGCATTCGATAGGCGGAGTGTCCCATGCCAGAGGCTTTGAACGCGGCATTTGCGAATCGCGCCGTGGCGCCGCATTCGATCTTCGCCGCCGATCTCGATACGACCTTGCGCGATGCCGCCGAGGCTTTAAGGCAGGGCCGCAACGCCGAGGCTTTGGCCCCCTTGGCAGCGCTCGATCCACGCCAGATCGCCAGCGCCGAACGCTGCCAGCTGGTCGGTCTGATCCATGTCGGTGCCGAGGCCTGGGCGGCGGCGGTGCCCTGGTTTACGCAGGCGCGCGCGCTGCGGCCGGATTTTCTCGATGCGGTGCTGCGGCTGGCACGCGTGCTGCAGCGGGTCGGCCGCTTCGACGAAGCTGCCGCCGCCTTCGCCGAAGCGGAAAAGCTCGGCCACGCCGATGCGGCGGGCTATTACAACCATGGGCTTGTGCTGCGCGCGCTTGGCCGCAACGATGCGGCGATCGCGGCCTTCGATCATGCCTTGCGTTTGCAGCCCGCCTATCCGCAGGCTTTGCGTGCCGGCGGCATCATACTTTCCGAAAGCGGCAATGCCGGCGGGGCGTTGAAATTTCTCGACGAAGCGCTGCGGCTCAAGCCCGATTATTACGAAGCGCTGCTTGACCGGGGCAATATTCTCAACGAAGTCAAACGCTACGACGAAGCCTGCGCGGCTTATCGGACGGCGCTCGTTTATTTTCCGGGCAATCCGGAGCTTCTCAACAATCTCGGCGTCGCCCTGATCAATTTGGGCGATCTGCCCGGCGCGGTCGAAGCCTTCGACCAGGCGCTCGCTGCGCGGCCCGAGTCAGCCGAGGCCTGGTTCAATCGCGGCACGGCCTTGTTGAAAACCGCCGGTCCCGAAGCGGCGCTACAATCCATCGACCGCGCGCTGGCGCTGCGGCCGGATTATCAGGCCGCGCTCGTCGCCCGCGGCGTGGCGCTCAAGGAGCTTTGCCAATTCGAGGCGGCGGAGTCAGCCTTCGATGCCGCGATCGCGCTTGACCCCAAAAGCGCCCATGCCCGCAACAACAAGGGCGTGCTGCAATTGTTGCGCGGCAATTTCCGCGACGGCTGGGAAAACTACGAATATCGCTGGGGTTGCGGTCTCATCCCGCATAACGAATTGAAATTTCCGATCCCCGAATGGCGCGGCAACAGCCATCCGGGCGAGAAGCTAATCGTCTATGGCGGCGAAGGATTGGGCGATGCGCTGCAGTTCTGCCGCTATCTGCCTTTGCTGGCTGCGGCTGGCATTGACGTGACCTTCTTCTGCCGCAGCAAGATGCTGCGTCTGTTTCGCGGGCTGAGCCCAACGGTGCGCTACGTCGACGACCTTGGCCCGAATGAGCGGTTCGACAGCCAGATCGCACTGTCGAGCCTGCCGCGCGCCTTTGGCAGCGACCTTGCGACGATCCCAGGGCATACGCCCTATCTCGCCGCGGAACCCGCGCTTGTGGCGAAATGGGCTGAGAGGCTCGCGAGCCGCGGCAATCCTGCCGCCTTCAAGATCGGCCTCTGCTGGCAAGGCAATCCCGATCCCAAGGTCGATCCGGCGCGGTCGATTCCGCTGGCGCATTTTGCGGCGCTGGCGGGCGTTGCGGATTTCCGCCTCATCAGCTTGCAGAAGCACGACGGCGTCGAGGCCTTGGCCGCACGGCCGGAGCTCGCCATCGAGACGCTCGACGCCGATTTCGATGCGGGCCCGGATGCCTTCATCGATACGGCTGCGGTGATGCAGAGCCTCGATCTCATCGTCACCTGCGACACGTCGATCGCGCATCTTGCCGGTGCGCTCGGGCGGCCAACGTTTGTGCTGCTCAAGGAGATCCCCGATTGGCGCTGGTTGCTCGGTCGCGACGACACGCCGTGGTATCCGACCGTTCGGTTGTTCCGCCAAACGACGCGCGGCAATTGGGATGCGGTGATGCAGCGCGTGGTCGAAGCGGCGGCGGCC
>JAJXZN010000066.1 GCA_021780015.1 Pseudomonadota bacterium | reverse complement strand
ATGACAATGTCCGCGATGCGTCGCAGACGCCGGGACCGCATGATGCGCGCGAAGAGGCGCTCAACCCCGACGAATTGAATCCCCCGCCGACCGATCACGGCAATCTCGGCACGCTCAAATATTCCTTTTCCGAAGCGCATAACCGCCATACCGATGCCGGCTGGGCGCGCGAGGTCACGGTCAGAAACTTTCCGATGTCGAAGGAAATGGCCGGGGTCGACATGCGCTTGCCAAAGGGCGCCGTGCGCGAGTTGCATTGGCATAAGCCCGCCGAATGGGCCTTTATGACCTATGGCAATGCGCGGATCACCGGCATCGACGCACAGGCGCGCAAGTTCGTCAACGACGTGAAAGCCGGCGACCTCTGGTTCTTCCCGTCCGGCATTCCGCATTCGATCCAGGGACTGGGGCCAGACGGCGCCGAATTTGTCCTCGTCTTCAACGACGGCAATTTCTCTGAAGACAGCACATTCTTGATCAGCGACTGGATGCGCCACACGCCCCCCGAGGTGCTCGCCAAAAACCTCGGCGTCCCGGCGAGCGCCTTCGCCAATCTCCCGAAAAAGGATCTTTGGATCTTCAACGCGCCCCTGCCCGGCTCGCTTGCCGATGACCTGGCGCAAAGCAGCCAGCCCATGGTGCCGGATTCCTATTCTTTCCCGCTGATGGACCAGCCGCCGATCAGGACCAAAAGCGGCACCGTGCGGATCGCCGACAAAAACAATTTCAAGGCCTCGAATGTGATGTCGGCGGCGCTTGTCGAGGTGCAGCCGGGGGGCCTGCGCGAATTGCATTGGCATCCGACCTCGGATGAATGGCAATATTACATCGAAGGCACGGCGCGGATGACGCTGTTTGGCAGCGAAGGCCGCGCCAATACCGTCGATTTCGCCGCGAGCGATGTCGGCTATGTGCCGCGCGCCATGGGCCATTATATCGAGAATACCGGCAACGACGTGCTGCGCTTCCTCGAAGTTTTCCACGTCGGCGAATATGCCGACCTGTCACTGACCTCATGGATGGCGAACACGCCCAACGAACTCGTCGCTGCGCATCTGAACATCGACGAAAAGATCGTGCGCAACCTACCGCGTACGAAGACGCCGGTGGTGCCGGCGTGATGACTGAGCGCCGCCGCTGTCATTTGACAGTGAGCGGCGCTTTTTCCGCATTGCAAACTGACCGAATCGCCGGGCAATCAATTTAAATATATCTTGCTCGATACAAGCAATTGTGCAGTTTAGTTACTGGTAAGAGCGCGTCCCGAAACGCGCCGAAAAGATGGCGGGACAATCTTGCGAACCGCCGCTCAAGGAATGAGGAAAGCCCATGAGTACATTGGTTTCCCCCGCCGCTGGCGCTGCGTCCGGCGGGCTTCTCGATCGCTCGCGCACCATCGCCGGCCCCCGCTTCAACCGGTGGCTCGTGCCCCCCGCCGCGCTGGCAATTCATCTCTGCATTGGCATGGCTTACGGCTTCTCAGTGTTCTGGTTGCCGATGACGAAGCTTCTGCCAGCCGCCAATGCCGCGGCGTGCAAAGGCCAAGGGTTCTTTGGCGAACTCTTCACGACAAGTTGTAACTGGACGGTTCCGTCGGAAACGCACGTCTTTGAAATCTTCATCGCCATGCTCGGCATTTCCGCGGCAATTTGGGGCGGCTGGCTCGAACATGCTGGACCGCGCAAAGCCGGCTTCTACGCGGCGATCTGTTGGGGCGGCGGTCTCATCCTGCTCGGCCTCGCCGTCATGTCGCATCAGCTTTGGCTCGTCTATCTCGTCGCCGTCTTCTGCGGCATCGGTCAAGGCATCGGCTATATCACGCCGGTCTCGACACTCATCAAATGGTTTCCTGATCGGCGCGGCATGGCCACGGGCTTTGCCATCATGGGCTATGGCGGCGGCGCAATGGTCGGCGCGCCGCTCGCGGTCTGGCTGATGGCCCGCTTCGCCGCGCACGGCGTGCCGGGCGTGCCGCAGGCATTAATGGCGATGGGCGTCATCTATTTCATCGCCATGTGCCTCGGCGCCTTCGGCTTCCGCGTCACGCCGGCGGGCTGGGTGCCGGCCGGGTGGACGCCGCCGACCAACAACAAGAGCCTCATCAGCCGCAACAGCGTGCATCTCAACACGGCATGGAAGACGCCGCAGTTCTGGTTCATCTGGGGCGTTCTCTTCTGCAACGTCACCGCCGGCATTGCGGTGATCGCGATGGCGAGCCCGATGTTCCAGGACATTTTCGGCGCCAAGCTCGTCGGCGTCGTCGATGCGGCAGCGGCCCTGACCCCGGCGCAGAAAGCGGCCATTGCCGCGGCTGCGGCGGGTCTCGTCGGCCTCATCAGCCTTTTCAACTCGCTCGGCCGTCTCTTCTGGGCGTCGTTGTCGGATTTCCTCGGCCGCAAGAACACCTATTATACGATCTTCGTGTTGGGCATCATCCTCTATTGCCTGCTGCCGAATTGGGGCCATGCCGGGCTTGCGGCGGCGTTCGTCGCGTCGCTCTGCATCATCCTCACCATGTATGGCGGCGGCTTCGCGACGCTGCCGGCCTATCTCGCCGATATTTTCGGGCCGCAGATGGTCGGCGCCATCCATGGCCGCTTGATCACGGCCTGGTCGGCCGCCGGCGTCGTCGGGCCATTCGTCATTGCCTCGCTTCGGCAATTCGGCATCGACCACGGCGTCGTGCATACGCGGCTCTACGACCTGACGCTTTACGTCATGGCCGGTCTGCTGTTCGCGGGTCTTATCTGCAATGCCTTGGTGCGGCCGGTCGATTCGAAATATTGGATGTCGGAAGAAGAAGTTGCGCGCGAGCGGGCGCTTCTGAAGGAAGACAGGGTCGCGGCAAATGCGGCGACGGCGGCGCGGGGCCAGTTCGGCATCGTCGGCGCCATCGCCTGGGCTGCGGTCGGCATTCCCTTCCTGATCGGCCTCTATATCGCTCTGTCGAAAGCGGCGGCGCTGATCTAAGCGCCGCTCCCCGTCGAGAAGGCCCGCGCGATCGCCGCCGTGCGGCGCGCGGCCCCTACGGTGACGAGCCCGTCAAGGCTTTGCGCTGCATCGAGCCCCTGCATCAGCCGCGCTCCGCCGCCGTTGAGATCGAGCGGCGCATTGGCGTCGCGCCACGATAAAGCCCGCCGCAACGTGCCGATCTCGTCGGCCGTTCCCCCATTGAACAGAGCCAGAAACAGCGCCAGCGTTCCCCGGTTGGCCCCCGCCTGCCCGCGCGCAATGCGATAGAGATTGACGAAGCGCTTGACGGCGCGCGGCGTGCCGCCGGCGAGCGGTGCCAGCCCGGCGAGAAGCGCCGATTCCTCGGCCGAAATCGACCAATCATGCACCGGCGCGATCGGCCCCTTGCCTGCGGCGTCCGGCGTGCCGGCGCGGCCGATCGCCTGCTCGACGAAGCCGGCATAATCGGCACTCCCCGCCGCATCGAGGCGGAACGGCACCTGAATCCATTTGTCGAACGCATCGGCCTCTTCCGTCAGCCGTGCCGGGTCGGCGGCAATGATCGTCACGAAGCCGCGATGGGCGAAGGCGCGGTGCGCCGCTTCAAGCAAGGCGCGCATCTGCGCGGGCGGCAGGGCATCGACATCGTCCAACGCGATGAGAATGCGGTCCGGCACCGACAAGGCGCCAGCCGTCGCCTTCTGGGTCCCGACGAGATAGGTGGCCAGCGAAGCGAAGAAATGTTCGGCCTGCGCCTTGGCACCGCGCTCCTTGAACGGCGATGGCTCGCTCTGCAGTGCGCCGCGCACGGCATTGCCGGCGCGCCGGTCGGCCTCGGCCGCAGCGCGGGCCGCAAGATCGACGTCGGCCTCCAGTCCGTCGACGCGGCGCGTTTGATGCGCATAGAGCTGATCGAGC
>JAJXZN010000286.1 GCA_021780015.1 Pseudomonadota bacterium | reverse complement strand
TTATTTCCTTTCTGTTGTGTCAGGCCGCACTTGAGGGCGGCGCTTGTTCAAGCTGGTAGTCGCCGGCAACGAGCAGGCGGCGCAGCAGTTTTCCGACCGGAGATTTGGGCAAGGCGTCGACGAAGACGAAGCGCCGGGGGCGCTTGAAATTTGCAAGCCCCGACGTCCGGCAGAACTGCTCAAGCTCTTGCTCGGTCACCGGCCCCTTGCGCTTCACAAAAGCCGTGACGACCTTGCCCCATCTCTCGTCGGCAAGGCCGACCACGGCGACTTCGACCACGGCTGGATGCAGCGAAAGACAGCTTTCGATCTCGACCGGCGAGACATTTTCACCTCCGGTAATGATCATGTCGTCGACGCGGCCGGTCACGAACAGATCGCCATCGCGGTCGACGAAGCCGGTGTCGCCGGTAAAATACCAGCCGTCCCGCAATGATTTCGCATCCGCGTCGGGCCGGCGCCAGTAACCCTCGAACGACTCATCGCCGGCCAGCAAGGCGACGATCTCGCCTTCCTCATTGGGTTGCGCGAGATCCGCGGCCGACGTTGCGTTCAGCTTCACGACCCTTATTTCCTGGTTGATTCCGGCCTTCCCCGCCGAGCCAGGCTTGGCGGGCGCGTTCTGATCGATCGTGAAGGTGTAGATCTCCGAACTGCCGTAGTGGTTGACGAACAAATCGGGCCGGAACGCCTCGTTCAGCGTCTTGAGGAGCCCGTCGGTCATCGACGCACCGGCGAAGCCGAGCTTTCGCACGCTCGAAACGTCGGCCGGCGCAAATTCCCGGGCGTGGACCAAGTCGTGATACAGCGTCGGCACCAGATACAGATTGGTGATCTTCTCCGCCTCGATCAGCGCGAGCGCCCGCTTGGTATCGTAGCGAGGAAGGCAAACGAAGGTGCCGCCGATCAGCGACATCGCGATCAGCGAGCGAACGCCCATGGTGTGGTAGAGCGGCATCACGCCGAGCGTGCGTTCGCCGCGCCGGTAGAGATTTTGTGCGACATGCGCGATTCCCGCGGCCCGTTCCGCGCGGTGACGCCGCGGCACGCCCTTCGGCCGCGATGTGGTTCCGGACGTATAGAGCATGATCGACCAGGCTTCGGCGCTGACGCGCGGCGTCGCGTCAGATGCGGGCTCGGCGACCATGCGGTCGAATTCGAAGACGCCGGCGGCCCCACCGCCGCCGACATGGATACGAGTCAAAGCCTGCGCGCGCGTGGATTTTTCGACGGCCGGCGCAGAGACATCCTGGTAAACCACGGCGCAGGATTCGGAATTCTCGATGCAGAAATCGAGTTCGTCCTCCTTGGCGCGCCAATTGATCGGCGTGATCACGATACCGGCCAGCTGAGCGGCCCAATGCAGCGTGGCGGCGGCCTCGCAATTCTGAAGCACGGTGAGGAGGTGATCGCCGGGCCTCAGGCCGATCCGGTCAAAGGCGGCCACGAGCGAGGAGATCCGCGCGTACCATTGCGCGTAGGTCAGGCGAAGGCCGTTATCGACGATCGCCAGAGCGTTGGGATCGCGCGCGACACTTGCGACAAAGCTGGTTCCAAGATCAAGCATCGGATTTCTCTTTGCTCAAATCGCCCCTCATTTCCGCGGCCGCTTCAAGCGCCGCGCGCACGATCGGCGTATAGCCCGTGCAGCGGCACAAATGGCCCGTCAGCAAATCGCGAATGGCCGCTTCGTCCGGTCGCGGATTTTCACGCAGGAAGCCGTCGAGCGACATCAGAATGCCGGCCGTGCAAAATCCGCACTGCAGCGCGTGGTTCCGCTTGAACGCCGCCTGCAGAATGCCGAGGCGATCCGCCGCCGGCGCGAGGCATTCGACCGTCCGCAACGCGCTGCCGTCGATCTGTACGGCGAGCGTGAGGCAGGCCCGCGCGGGCTTGCCGTCGATGTCGATGGTGCAGGCGCCGCACACGCCGTGTTCGCAGCCGACATGGGTGCCGGTCATCCCGGCCTGATGCCGCAGGAAGTCGGTGAGCAGCATCCGCGGCTCGGCCTCGCCGGCGCATGGCCTGCCGTTGAGCGTAAAGTGGACCGGGTGCCGCCGGCCGGCCTGCAATCGGCTCATGGCAGCACCTCCCGTACCAGGTCGCGGCCGATCATGCGTACGAGGTCGCGCCGATAGCGCGCGGTGGCATGGACATCGTCGCGCGCGTCGAGCTCGTAGGCGAACCCGTTCAGGGCGTCGTCAAGCGCGCTTCCCTCAAGCCGAGGGAAATCCCGCGCCACGGGCATGTCGGCGACGCCGCCGACCGCGAGTCGAACTCCGTCACCCGTCGCCACCGCCGCACAGGCGACGATGGCAAAGTCGCCGTGACGGCGGGCCACTTCACGAAATGCGCAACGCGTTTGATCGGCTGGAAATGATACCGCTTCAATCAGTTCCTCATCAGTGCGCGTCGTCGCCATCATCCCTGCAAAGAAATCCTTTGCCGCCACGCGCCGGCGCCGCCTGGCGCTGCGCAAATGCACCTTGCCACCGAGCGCGCGGAGGACCAGCGGCAATTCGGCGCTGGGATCGGCATGCGCGATCGAGCCGCAGACGGTGCCCCTGCTTCTTGTCTGCGCATGACCGGTCCACGGCAACGCCATCGCGGCGAGCCGAAGGCTCCGGCCGAGTTCAGGCCAATCCAGCAGCGAAGCCTGACGAACCCCCGCCCCTACCGTGACGGTTCCTGCCTTGCGCTCGATGCGCGCGAGCTCGGGAAGGCGCATGATATCGATCAGCGTCTTCGGCTTCGCCAGGCGCATGTTGAGCATGGCCATCAGCGATTGTCCGCCGGCGACGATGCGGGCGTCGCTGCCTTCCCGGCCAAGCACGTCGAGCGCCTCGTCGAGGTGCTCGGCGCGGACATAATCGAACGCAGCGGGCTTCATCGCTGCCCTCCGAACAAGCGGCGCACCTTCGCAAGGAAGGACGGAGGAGATTGATCGGAGGTACCAGCGCCTGCCTGACGTACCAGCGCCGCAAAGAACTGGCCGATGATCACGCGCGCGGCGCCGTCAAGCAGTCTGCCGCCGATGCTGGCCACCTTGCCGCCGATGGCAGCCTCGTAGACGTAACGGATCTTTGTTCCGCCATTCTCGACCGGAGCAAGCGTGATGCGCCCCTCACCGCTGCCAAATCCGAGCGCGCCTTCGGCGGCGCCGCCCAGCGTCACCGCATGCGGCGCGTCGAGGTCGGACAGCTTCACGTCGGCGCGGTACCGTCCTTTTACAGGACCGATGCCGAGCGTTACGTCGGCACGGAAATGCGTATCCGAGATCTTCTCGACATGGTGGCAGCCGGGGATCACCGCCTGAAGCGTCCCTGGATCGAGCAGCATGTCCCAGACGCGTTGGGCCGGCGCGCCAACCATGGCCTCGCCTTCGCCGCGCAGGCGCCGGTCGCCGCCTCGCTTCTCGATTTTCCCGGCAGCGCTGCCCGCCGGTGGCGCGGGTTCGATGCCGCGCACCAATTGGGCGAGTTTCGCCGGCACCAGCGGCAATTCGAGGTCCGTTGCCCCGAGCGCATCGGCAACGGCGTTGGCGATGCAAACCGGTGTCGACATGCAATTGCCTTCGCCTACGCCCTTCGAGCCGAGCGGCGTGAATGGCGACGGTGTTTGCATGTGGAGAATGACCGGATCCGGTACCTCCGCCGTCGTCGGCAACAGGTAATCGGCGAAGGTTCCGGTCAGAAAACTGCCGTCGGCGGCATAGGCGTATTCCTCGTAGAGCGCGGCGCCGATGGCCTGGGCGAAGCCGCCGCGTATCTGGCCATCGGCCATGGCCGGGTGCAGGATTGTCCCGCAGTCATGCATGGTGACGTAGCGGTCGATCCGCGTTTGCAACGTCGTCCGATCGACCTCGACGCCG
>JAJXZN010000107.1 GCA_021780015.1 Pseudomonadota bacterium | reverse complement strand
ATCAGCACCAGCGAGACCTGAAACTGCCGCCGCGCCGCCCGCGAGTCGTAACTGCGGACAAAACCTGCATCCGGGGCACGGTCAAAATGGTCAGCGATTGACATCCCTCACTCCTCTCAGCACTCAGCTTCGAGACCACTTACCGGTATTCGGTCTCCCTGCTTTTGCCTGTGCGCAAAAGCACATTGGCAACCCGCGCCGGGTGTGGCCTTGATCTGCCTCATCCTTGCCGCGGCTGCGGTAAAAATCTTATGCGTCTCTCGAACGCAACATGGCCGGTGAAAGTTTCAAAGCGCCAATTAAATCGGTTGACAGTTGCGTGAGGGGCGCGTCAGCGCGGCCGTTTTCGGGTGCGGCTCTAACTTTTGACGGCGCCTTATGTTCCGAACTGGGATTCTCGAAAATCGCTCTCGCGCCGTCGTCAAGGCGGAAATCGATTTCAGAACATGAGATTATGCAGCAAGCGGCGCTCTGCCTTAACCGTCTTTGCGAAAATCGCGCGGCGTGACCGTCGCAAATTTCCGAAAATTTTCGCGAGCGCCCTGCCCGCCCGAAGCGTGAAACGTCAAGAAAAAGAATTTCGGCCTGTCGTTAAAATCGCACAGAAGATTTGCCGAAGATTCGCGGCATGAAATTTACGGTGCTTTAGCTTCAGCGGCGGCGCGAGACAGAAGGCCCGCTACAAAGAGCAGGATTGCTACCGGCCCGACCGGAAGAAGCAGCGTGCTGGCCATGGGGCGCGCCAGCAGCGGCATGATCCAGATCGCGGCGAGGCCGGATTTCTCATAAGGCCGGAAGCCTTTGTCGAGGCCGCAGGACAGCGCCAAAGCCAAGGCCGGCGCGAGCGCGGCGAGATCGTAGTCGAAGACATAGGGCGTCGCAGCGAGGTTCGCCGCGATGAGTATCCCGGCCTTGAGGCGAAAGTCGGCCTTCGACCGCCAAACGAAGACCACGATAACGAGCAGGCTGGCCGTTATCAGCGCCTGCACGCCATAGGCGAGCGGCACAGGACCTCCGAGAAGCCGGATGGCCGCGAACGGGCTGACGAATTTGCCGAAGCCGGCGGCGCCGGCTTCGAGCATGGCGCGGGAAAAGCCGAGATGCCCGAAAAACCCTTCCCACGGTGGCGTGCCGAAGGCGGCAAGACTTACGAGGATCATGGCGACAAGGCCGGCTGCGCCGGCGGCGAGCGTGCGCCAGCATTGGCCGGCGATCAGCGCCGGCGCGATCAGCAGGCCGAGATGCGGCTTGTAAGCGAGCAGAGCCAGGCAAAGCCCCGCTGCAACTGGGCGGCGCGGCAGAAGCACCAGGCCGCCCCCCGCAAGGGCGGCGGTGAGAAAGCCATTCTGCCCGTGCACGAGGTTGATGAAGGCCGCGGGAAAGGCGAGCGTCGCGAGAAGGGCGGTGCCCGTCGGAGGCCGCAGCGGACGCAACGCCGCGAAGGTCGCCGCGAGATAAAGCGCCAGCGATGCGGCCTGCCAAAGTGCGAAGGCCACCCCGTAGGGGCAGAGCGCAAGAAGCGCGGCGATCGCAAGGAAGAACGGCGGATAGGGCCAGATATAGAAGCCGTCGGAAGGACCGAAAAATCTGTCCTGATCGCGTTTGAAGGCCGCGACGTCGTAGGGGCGCGCCGGCTCCCCGGCGAGCACGGCGCGGCCGGCCGTCCAGACCTCGGCGAAATCGGCGCCCAATGGATGGTGATAGATGTCCTTGCCGTGCCGGGCGGTCGCGACGAGGCCGAGGCCGGCGATCGCAAAGGCCGCGAGAAGAACGGCCGGGTAGGCGCGCAAGCGCTGGCGCGTGAGCCAGGCGCCGCTGCGCAAAGTGTTGAACATGAAAGCCTCGTCGGAGGCCGGCATGATGGGTCTTCAGCGCTTAAATATTGCTAAGCGCCGGCGGGCCGGCGAAACAAGGCTTGCGGCGGTGTCGCCCGGCCACTAATTTTGCGGCGCAAAAACCCAGCCCTCTCAACTTTTTGCAAGGACCACAGCATCATGGCTTTCATTTCCGACGCTCTCCTGCGGGTCAAACCCTCCGCGACCATCGCGGCGACGCAGAAAGCGCGCGATCTGAAAGCCGCCGGGCGCGACGTCATCTCGCTGTCGGTCGGCGAACCGGATTTCGACACACCCGACAATATCAAGCGCGCCGCCATCGCCGCGATCGAGCGCGGCGAGACCAAATATACGCCCGTCGCCGGCATCCAGCCACTGCGCGAGGCGATCGCGGCAAAGTTCAAGCGCGAGAACGGCCTCGATTACAAAGCCTCGCAGACGATCGTCGGCACCGGCGGCAAGCACATTCTGTTCAATGCCTTTTTGGCGACGGTGAACCCCGGCGACGAAGTCATCATCCCGGCGCCCTATTGGGTGAGTTATCCCGATATGGTGGCGATCGCCGGCGGCACGCCCGTCGCGGTCGAGACGCGGATGGAGCATGGTTTCAAGCTCCAGGCCGAGGATCTCGACCGGGCGATCACGCCGAAGACCAAATGGCTGATCTTGAATTCGCCGTCAAACCCGTCCGGCGCCGCCTATACGCATGCCGAATTGAAGGCGGTGACGGATGTGCTGCTGCGCCATCCGCACGTCTGGGTGCTGACCGACGACATTTATGAGCATCTGACCTATGGCGATTTCAAATTCGTCACGGTGGCGCAGGTCGAGCCGAATCTGATCGACCGCACCCTGACCATGAACGGCGTCTCGAAATCCTACGCCATGACCGGCTGGCGGATCGGCTATGCGGCCGGCCCCGACAAGCTGATCAAGGCGATGGACATGCTGCAGGGCCAGCAGACATCGGGCGCCTGCTCGATCGCGCAATGGGCCTCGGTCGAAGCGCTCAACGGGCCGCAAGATTTCATTCCCGAGCGGCGCAAGATTTTCGAGACGCGGCGCGACCTCGTCGTCTCGATGCTCAATCAGGCGAAATATCTGAAATGCCCGTCGCCGGAAGGCGCCTTCTATGTCTATCCGTCGATCGCCGAAGCCATCGGCCGCAAGGCGCCAGGCGGCAAAAAGATCGAAACGGATGAGGATTTCGTCGCCGCGCTGCTGGAGACGGAAGGCGTTGCGGTGGTGCAAGGCTCGGCCTTCGGCCTCGGGCCGAATTTCCGCATCTCCTATGCGACGGGGACCCAGGTGCTCGAAGACGCGTGCGCCAAGATTCAGCGCTTCTGCGCAAGCTTGACTTGAAGACTCAGGTCCGTTCAGACGCGAAAAAGCCCGGTTCCCCCCGGAACCGGGCTTTTGCCCCCTCGCCCTGTCTCTGAAGCCGTGGCCCCCCGGCCGGCTGAACAGGTCGTCAGCGACATCCGTATAACTCAGCGTCGGCATGATGTCTGTTGCGGGACTGCAACAACCGAACCGGAAGGGCACAGAGTGCGGCGTCTCTTCCTAGCGCTGTCACACGAAAGCAACACGCTTTGCTAACATCTTCGGACGTAGGCTGCGTCCGCGCCTTCCGATTCGCATTCCAGCAGACCCCCGTGCCCAGACTCGCTCCGAAATTGCGGCTGACCCATAAGTTCGCCGCCGTCATCATCACATTTGCCGTTCTGACGGGCATCTGCGGTTCCATCTTCTGGCATGAGTTCGGCGTCCTGCGCGATGTGCGCCTGGACATCATCCATCGCCAATATCCGGCCCGCGTCGCCATCGTCGAAGCCAAGGCCTCGGAGGCGAATTTCACCGCTTTCGCCTATCAGCTCGCCCATGCCGATAAGGATGACGCGCAGCAGACGGTCTGGGCCTTCCGCGACGAGGCCAAGCGCTTCCGCAACTGGCTCGCCGTCGCCCGCGCCTTTCTGCCTGACTCGCAGGACGATCTCGACGGGATCTCGATGCGCTTCGACAAGATGCTCGCCTTTCTCGAGACGTTCGCCAAGCAGCAGCCGAGCAGCGAGACGCCGGAATTCC
>JAJXZN010000256.1 GCA_021780015.1 Pseudomonadota bacterium | reverse complement strand
ACGGACGATATCGGCATCGACGATGCCGAGTTTCGCGGCATCATGGGGGTGAATTTCCGCGAAAGGCTCGGCGAGATGTTGCGACAGGCGCGGGCTTTTGGCCGTGCGCGTCAGCGTATGCCAATGGTCGCGCACGCGGCCGGTATTGAGGACGAAACGCAGATCGCCGGTCACGCGTGTGGCCACGCTGGGCGTGATTGCCACGAATCGCGCCTTTCGATCCGGCGTATAGAACCGGCCGTTGGCGAAGAATCGCGTCTCGGCCGGCGCGCTCTTCGTCGGGCGCGGCCATTGGAAGGGCGCCAGATCGTCGAAGCCCGCGGCGCCTAGATCGGCAAAGGCGCCGATATCGAAATCGCGTGTTCCATGATTCTCGAAGGCCGAGAGCGCCGCATATTCGGCAAAGATCTCGGCGGGTGTCGCATAGGAGAAGGCTGCGGCGAAGCCCATGCGCTGGGCGACGCCGCAGATGATTTCCCAGTCCGCCCGGGCTTCGCCGGGCAGCGGCAGGAAGCGACGCTGGCGCGAAATCCGCCGCTCGGAATTGGTGACGGTTCCATCTTTTTCGCCCCAAGCGGCGGCCGGCAGTTTGACGTGTGCGTGCCGCAGCGTGTCGGTCTCGGCGACGACATCAGAGACGACGACGAAAGGGCAGGTCTTGAGCGCCGCCTCGACCAGGTCTGCCTCGGGCATCGACACGACGGGATTCGTGCCCATGATCCAGATTGCCTTGATGCGCCCCTCGGCGACGGCGCGGAACATATCGACCGCCTTCAGGCCCAGCCGCTCGGCGATGACGGGCGCGCGCCAGAAGCGGCGCACGCGGTCGCGATGCTCCGGGTTCTCGATCTCCATATGCGCGGCAAGCATATTGGCCAGGCCGCCGACTTCGCGGCCGCCCATGGCGTTGGGCTGTCCGGTGACCGAGAAAGGCCCCATGCCGGGGCGGCCGATCCGCCCCGTCGCGAGATGGCAATTGATGATCGCATTGACCTTGTCGGTGCCGGCGGAGGATTGATTGACACCCTGGCTGTAAACGGTCACGACCTTTTCGGTCCGCGCAAAGCACGCATAGAAAGCCTGCAGCTCGGCGATGTTCAATCCGGTTTGCTTGACGATCGCGTCAAGCGGTACCGTGCTCGCCGCGGCGCGGGCGTCCTCGAACCCATTTGTATGCGCGGCGATATACGTGCGATCGAGCGCGTCGTGGTCGTTGAGCCACGCGAGCAAGCCCGTAAAAAGCGCGACATCGCCATCCGGTCGCACGGCAAGATGCATGTCGGCCATATCGGCAGTCATGGTCCGGCGCGGATCGACAAGCACGATCTGCATCTCGGGGCGCCGCTGCTTGGCCGCGGCGATGCGCTGATAAAGAACGGGATGGCACCAAGCGAGGTTCGAGCCGACAAGGACGATTAGGTCGGCAAGCTCGAGATCGTCGTAGGTGCCCGGCACCGTGTCGGCGCCAAAGGCGCGCCGATGTCCGGCGACCGACGAGGCCATGCAGAGGCGCGAATTGGTATCGATGTTGGCCGAGCCGATGAAACCTTTCATCAGCTTGTTGGCGACATAATAATCTTCGGTCAACAATTGGCCGGAGACATAGAAGGCGACGGCGTCACGGCCGTGCGCGGCGATCGTCTGCGTAAATGTCGCGGCGACGAGATCGAGCGCATCGTCCCAGCTTGCGTCGCGACCACGGATTTGTGGATGGAGCAGACGATCGTCGAGATCGACCGTTTCGCCGAGCGCCGAACCTTTGGAGCAGAGCCGGCCGAAATTCGCCGGATGCTCCGCATCGCCGCGCACGCTCACACTGCCGTCTGCCGCGACGCGGGTGAGCAGCCCGCAGCCGACGCCGCAATAAGGACAGGTGGTTCGCGTCTCGCTGGCGTCCATCTAGCCGGCTCGCCGCATCGCCACATCCAGCGCGATAAAGAGCTTTTCGCCCTCGCGCCGGAGCGGGATGGTCCGCACGCAGCCTTCGTCGGCGCCCTGCGCCTTGCCGGTTTCGAGCGAGATGACCCAATTATGCAACGGGCAGGTCACCGCGGCGCCATGCACGATGCCTTGGCTCAGCGGGCCGCCCTTGTGCGGGCAATGATCTTCGATCGCAAAGAAGCGATCGTCCATCGTCCGGAAGACCGCGATCCGGCCTTGTGGCGTGACGACGCAACGCGCGCCGCGGTGCGGAATGTCGGCAATGGAGCCGATGTCGATCCAACTCATGGTCTTCACTCCGCCGCCGGCGCGAAATCGATGACGGCCATCGGCTTGAATTCGTGCTTATGCTTGCGCGAGACGCGCTCCGACCACGGATCGACCTGCGCGAATTTCTGCGAGAAGACGAAGCGGTCGAAATAGGCCTTGCGCTTTTCCGCATCGCCAAGAATCTGGCGGCGGATTTCTTCGATCCCGACGCGCTTCGCCCATTTGTAGATGCGCTCGAGATAGCGCGCTTGCTCGCGATACATTTGCACTAAAGCGACAATGGCTTCCAAGGCCTCATCTTCGGTTTTGACGAGGCCGAGAACTTCGGTGCCTTTGATGTCGAGCCCGGCCGCGCCGGCAAAATGGATTTCATAGCCCGAATCGACGCAGATCACGCCGACGTCCTTGCAGGTCGCCTCGGCGCAATTGCGCGGGCAGCCCGAGATGCCCAACTTGACTTTCGCCGGCGTCCACGAGCCCCACATGAATTTTTCGATGCGGATGCCGAGGCCGGTCGAATCCTGCGTGCCGAAACGGCACCATTCCGAGCCGACGCAGGTCTTCACCGTGCGGATGCCTTTTGCGTAAGCATGGCCGGAGACGAAGCCCGCCTTGCCCAAATCGGCCCAGACGGCGGGCAGGTCTTCCTTCTTCACGCCGAGCATATCGATGCGCTGGCCTCCGGTGACTTTCACTGTCGGGATCGCAAATTTGTCGACGACATCGGCAATGGCGCGCAATTCCGCGGCGCTGGTCACGCCGCCCCACATGCGCGGCACGACGGAATAAGTGCCGTCCTTCTGGATGTTGGCGTGCGCCCGCTCGTTGATTAAGCGCGATTGGTAATCATCGGCATAGTCGTCCGGCCATTCGCAGACGAGATAATAGTTGAGCGCGGGGCGGCACTTGGCGCAGCCGCAGGACGTCTTCCATTCGAGCGCCTGCATCAAGGCGGGAATGGTTTTCAACCCCTTGGCGCGGATCAGGCGGCGGACATCGTCGTGACCGAGATCGGTGCAGCCGCATATCGGCTGCACTGCGGCGGGGTTATAGACGTCGCCGAGAGCGAGCTTCAACAATTGCTCGACGAGCCCGGTGCACGAGCCGCAGGAGGCGGAAGCCTTGGTGTGGGCGCGGACATCGTCGAGCGAGGTCAGACCCTTGGATGCGATGGCGCCGGTGATCTTGCTCTTGCATACGCCGTTACAGCCGCAGATTTCCGCATCATCCGGCAAGTCTGCAACGGCCGCCATAGGGTCCAGCGGGGCACCCCCCTGATAGGACTGGCCGAAAATGAGCGTCTCGCGCATGTCGGAAATATCGACGCTCTTTTTCTTCAGATCATTGAACCAGGCGCCGTCGCCGGTCTCGCCGAAAAGTACCGTGCCGATGATGCGGTTGTCCCTGAGCACAAGGCGCTTGTAGATGCCGGCCGAGGCGTGGCGTAGCACGATCTCCTGGCGGGCCTCGCCATCGGCGAAATCGCCCACCGAGAAGAGATCGATGCCGGTGACTTTCAGCTTCGTCGGCGTGTCGTTGTGGACGAAGCCTGGCGCTTCGCGGCCAGCGAGCCGCGCCGCAAGGACGCGCGCCATTTCATAGAGCGGCGCGACGAGGCCATAGGTATGGCCGCCGATTTCGACGCATTCGCCCAATGCGAAAATATCCGGATCGGAGGTCTGCATCTGCGCATCGACGACGATGCCGCGATTGACCTCGATT
>JAJXZN010000087.1 GCA_021780015.1 Pseudomonadota bacterium | reverse complement strand
TGAAACCGTCGCCGATGCCGATGAGCGTCAAAGCCAAAAATTCCGGCTTGCTCAAACGCACCTTTTGACTCAGCGGATCGCGTTTCTGCAGGAGCGTCACGAGTGTCTGCGCCAAGCGTCCGATCACCGCCGTTTCGAGCCCGAGCCGCAAATCCTTCACTTGCGGCGACAGCTTGCGGCCTTCGGCGACAAGCTTCTGCGTGCGGATCGCAAGTTCGTGCAGGCAGGCCTGCATGTTTGGCGACGCCTTCGCCGCTGCAAGCGCCGTCACGTCCGTCGCATGCCGGGCCATGGAGTCCTGCGGAATATAGACGCGATCGAGATTGCGATAATCTGCGCCGCAGTCCTGGATATGGTTGATGATCTGGAGCGCAGAGCAGAGCGCGTCATTGGCCGGCCAGGTCGTCTCGTTCTCGCCATGCACATCGAGCACGAACCGGCCGACCGGCGCGGCCGAATAGGCGCAATAATGCATCAGCTCATCGAAATCGGCGTAGCGCTTTTTCGTTGCATCCATGCGGAAGGCATAGAGCACGTCGAGCGGATGACGCGCCGACATTTTGCGTTGGGCGAGCGCGGCGCGCAGGGGTGCTGCAACGCTGATCGTATCGTCCTTGCCGAGCAGCGACGCTTCGAAGCGGTCGAGACCGGCGATCTTCTCGTCCGGCGTGAGCGTCGGGCTGTCGGCGATGTCGTCGGCGGCGCGGACGAAATTGTAGAAGGCGAGTACGATCGGCCGGTGTTGACGCGCGATCAGCGCCGAGGCGACAGGAAAATTCTCGTCGCGATGCGTCTTCGTTGCCGGCTGAATCACGTCGTTCATTTGAGATATCCGTGTGTGCCGAACCAAGCGAGGGCGTCTTCGAGGCCCTGTTTATAGGGTCTTGGCCGGTAGGCGAGTTCACGTTCCGCTTTCGCGGAGGAAAAGAACATCAAATATTTGGCCATGCGCAGACCGTCGAGCGTCAGAAACGGTTCGCGGCCGCTCAGCCGCGCCCGCGCCTCGACGACGGCGGCGAGCGGATAGAGCAGCCGGCGCGGCACATTTATCTTTGGCGGGCGGCGGCGGGTCAAGGCCGCGATATCGGCCAGCATCTGGGCCAGGCGGACGTTCTCGCCGCCGAGAATGTAATGGCCGCCGATCTGGCCCTTTTCGAGCGCCGCGAGATGGCCGGCGGCGACATCGTCGACATGCACGAGGTTGAGGCCGGTATCGACATATCCGGGCATGCGGCCCATTGCCGCCTCGACGATGATGCGGCCGGTCGGCGTCGGCTTGACGTCGCGCGCGCCGATCGGTGTCGACGGATGCACGATCACGGCGGGCAGCCCCTCTTCGGCGATCATGGCCTTGACGATCTGTTCGGCTGCGACCTTGCTGCGCTTATAGGCGCCGATGGCTTTGTCCAGCGGTAGCGCGTGGGTCTCATCGCCGGGCGTGCCGTCGGCAGGAATGGCGATGGTCGCGACACTGCTCGTATAGACGACGCGCCGCACGCCGGCCTTGAGCGCCGCCCGCATCAGATTGCGCGTCCCCTCGCAATTGGTGCGCAGGATCTCGGCCGGGTCCGGCGCCCAGAGCCGGTAATCGGCCGCGACATGAACGAGGGCGCTGACGCCGGCCATGGCGCGCCCGACGGCCTCGGCATCGCACATATCGCCTTCGGCCAGTTCGACGTTCAAATCGGTGAGATTGGTTCGCGAACTGGTGGCCCGGACGAGGGCGCGAACCTTATGGCCGGCCGCGAGCGCAGCGCGGGCAACCGCGGCGCCGACGAAGCCCGAAGCGCCTGTTACAAGGATTTGATCGCCGGCCACGCGTTCTCTGTCCTCAAGCTTATTCAAGACGGCGTCGGGGCTTACCATTACGCTCGCGTTCGGGGCAACCTCGGCGGCTCGGCCTGACCCGCCGTGGCGCGACCGAAGGCGGCATTGAAAGGACACGATCTTCTGGCCATAGGCGGCAATCCAGTCTAAAGGCGTTCTAATGTCCTCCGAAGCCAATCCGCCTGCCGATACCGCCGCCAGCACCGGGCGGCGCACCTCACCGAAAGCCCTGCTGGCCCTCCTTCCCACGGTCGCACGCTACAAGGGCCGCTTGATTGCGGCTCTTGCCGCGCTGACGCTCGCCGCCGCGGCGACGCTCGTCGTGCCCGTGGCGGTCCGGCTGATGATCGACGACGGCTTTTCCGCGCAGAGTACCGGTAATGTAAACCGCTATTTCGGCGCGATGATCCTTGTCGTCGCCGTGCTCGCGCTGGCCTCGGGCGCCCGCTATTACCTCGTCAACACGCTGGGCGAGCGCGTGGTGGCCGATCTGCGCGCGGCGGTGTTCAAACATCTCTCCGGCCTCGATGCGAGCTTCTTCGATAGTGCGCGCATCGGCGAGTTGCTGTCGCGCCTCACCGCCGACACGACACAGTTGAAAGCCGCCTTCGGCGCTTCGGCCTCCGTCGCGCTGCGCAATTTTTTCATGTTCGTCGGCGCCGTCGCGCTGATGGTCTATACGAGCCCGAAGCTTTCCGCCTTCGTGCTGATTGCCATCCCCATCATCGTCCTGCCGCTTTATGCCGCCGGCCGCGCCGTAAAAACGCGATCGCGCGCCGCGCAAGACACGCTCGCCGAGGCGAGTGCCTATGCGGCGGAGAATCTCGGCGCGGTGCGCGTGATGCAGGCCTTCGGCGCCGAGGCGGCAACCAATGCCCGCTTCGCCGCCGCGGTCGAAAGCTCCTACGACGCCGCGCGGCTGGCGGTGCTGGCGCGCGGCGTGGTCACGACCATCGCGATCTTCCTCGCCTTCGCCAGCGTGGTGGTGGTGCTCTGGCTCGGCGCGCATGACGTCTTGGCCGGCCGGATGACCGGCGGCCTGCTGTCGCAGTTCGTCCTCTATGCCGTGCTCGGCGCCGGCGCGCTCGGCGAATTGAGCCAGGTCTGGAACGAGATTTCGGCTGCCGCCGGCGCGGCCGGGCGCATTGGCGAGCTTTTGGCGGTGAAGCCGAAGATCGTCGCGCCGCAGCCGGTCGCGGTGCTGCCGTCGCCGCCGCGCGGCGCCATCCGGTTCGATCATGTCGATTTTACCTATCCGAGCCGGCCGGACGCGCCGGCGCTGCGCGATCTGTCCTTCACCGTCGCGCCGGGCGAGACGGTCGCCATCGTCGGGCCGAGCGGGGCGGGAAAATCGACTATCTTCCAGCTTCTGTTGCGCTTCTACGATCCGGTGTCCGGCCGCATCGAACTCGATGGCGTCGACATCAAGACGGCAGATCCGGCCGAATTGCGCCGTCGCATCAGCCTGGTGCCGCAGGAACCGGTGATTTTCGCGACGAGCTTCGCCGACAACATCCGCTATGGCGAGCCGGAGGCGAGTGAAGCGGCGGTCGAGGCCGCGGCAAAAAAGGCGGCGGCGCAGGATTTCATCGCCGCCACGTCGCAGGGTTACGAGACGAAGATCGGCGAGCGCGGCGTCACGCTCTCCGGCGGCGAACGCCAGCGCCTCGCCATCGCCCGCGCGATCCTGCGGCAATCGCCGGTGCTGCTGCTCGATGAGGCGACCTCGGCCCTCGATGCGGCGAGCGAGGGTCTCGTCCAGCACGCGCTCGAAGAATTGAAGCACGGCCGCACCACCCTCGTCATCGCGCACCGGCTGGCGACGGTGCTCTCGGCTGACCGGATTCTGGTGCTCGATGCCGGCCGCATCGTCGAAGAGGGCACGCATCAATCGCTGGTCGCCAAGGACGGGCTTTACGCCAAGCTTGCCCGCATGCAATTCGAGACCGGCGCGCAGGCGCTGAGCGGCGCGCAAGACGCGGCGGCGGAATAGCTTGCCGCCGGCCGTCATTTCCCGCGCCTCGCGGGCCGCGTCCGCGGCGCGTAGGTCCTTCTTCACGACCTTACCGTAGTTGTTCTTCGGCAGAGCATCGACGAACACGTACT
>JAJXZN010000213.1 GCA_021780015.1 Pseudomonadota bacterium | reverse complement strand
AGCCGATCCGGCCGCCGGTGATGTTGACGATGACGCTCTCGACCTGCACCCCGGCCATCCGCTCCGCCGCGTCGACGGCACGGCGGATCGCGGCTTCCGCCGCTTCGAGGTCGACGATCACGCCGCCCTTCAACCCGGCCGAGCGTTGATGCCCGATGCCGAGGATACGGCAGCGATGCGTGCGCCCGCGCAAAGCCTCCATCGCCTCGACCGGATCAAGCCGCGCGATGAGACAAACGATCTTGGAGGTGCCGATGTCGAGCGCCGACAGGACGGCCGTTTTACGCGCTGGGAGTGCCCGCATGCGCGGCGGCAGGCTCATGTCCGTGCGCCTTTCTTTTTCGATTTTTGTGCCAGCACAGCGGCGCGCGCGGCCGCAGCATTTTCGGTTAAGCGGACAAACATCCGGCCCGGCACGCGAAGATCGATCAACAAAATGTCCTTGTCGAGGACATGATCCTCGCGCTGGAGTTTGGCGAGTTCGGCGACGGCCGCGGCTGCACCGATTTCCGGCAGGGCGACCTCGACCTGATTGTCGATCTGCAACGTCCAGCGCCGGCCGGCGACGAGCATGCCGGCCTTGATGCGCGGCTTGAGGTCGCCGGCTGCGGCGAGCAGCGCCATATATTCGTCGATCCGCATATTGGCCCCGGGGCCGACGACCAAAGGCAGCGCGGCAAAGCGCCGGTCGTCATAGGTGTCGATCGCGGTGCCGTCCGCGGCAACGATCTTGACCGTGCCGTCCATTTGCCAAAGCGCATAAGGTTTGCGCTCTTCGATATCGATGACGACGCGGCCGGGGTAGAGCTTGGTGATGCTCGCATCCTTGACCATCGGCAGCGTCTTCAGCCGCGCCCGAACGGTCCGGACATCGAGAAAAGGCAGCGAATCCTTGGCGCCGATGCCGGTGACGGCGATGACCTCCTGCTGCGTCAACGCATGAGTTCCGGAGATCGTTACCGTGCGGATGGCAAAGCCCGCAACGCGCGCGGCATAATCCGCCACGCTGCCCTCGGCGGCGACGAAGGTGGAATATTCGCCGCCAAGCCGCGCCCCATAAAGCCCGACGCCAAGAAACAGACCGAGCGCCATGATCGTGCCGACGCCGCGCGCGGTGAGCACAAGAAGGAGCCGGTCAGCCAAGGACGGCGCCCGGCGCGCCAGGGAACGCCGGCCGTAATCGGCCGCAAAGACCGGCACCGGCGCGATATTGGCAACTCCAGCATAGACCGGCGCGGAGGGTTGGAAGCCTTCAAAGGCCTCCCTCACCGGTCGCAGGAGGCGTCTTCCACCATCCATTTGACAAGCTCACCGAACGTCAGGCCGGCATGTGCGGCGATTTCGGGCACAAGCGATGTGGCGGTCATGCCGGGCTGCGTGTTGACTTCCAAAATGACGAGTTCGCCCGTACCTCCGGGGCGATCGTCATAGCGAAAATCAGCACGGCTTACGCCGCGACACCCGAGCGCCTTGTGCGCCTTGAGCGTCAACTCTTGGACAAAGTGGTAAATATTTTCTTTAAGATTTGCCGGAAGTTCATGCACGGACCCGCCGGCGGCATATTTCGCATTATAATCGTACCAGCCACCGTCCGCGGCTTTGATTTCAATGACATCATAGGCTTTGTTGCCGATGACGGCGCAGGTCAATTCGCGCCCTGCGACATAGCGCTCGACGAGCACGTCGTCGCCATGCGCCCAGTCCTCGCGCGTTAACTCTTGCGGGGGGTGAAGCTGATCACCCTTGACGATGAAAACGCCGAAGGACGAACCCTCGGCGAGCGGTTTCACCACATAAGGCGGCGGCAGGACATGCGCCTTGGCGGCCGTGAGCCGATCGACGGTGCGGCTTTCGGCGACCGGCAGGCCGGCTGCCTTCAAGACGTCCTTGGCGCGGTCCTTGCGCATGGCGAGCGCCGAAGCCAGCACGCCCGAATGGGTATAGGGAATCCGCAGCATTTCGAGAACGCCTTGGATGATGCCGTCCTCGCCATAAGGCCCGTGCAGGGCATTGAAAGCGACATCGGGCTTGAGATCGGCGAGCACCCGGCCGACGTCGCGGCCGACATCAACCTCGGTGACCTTGAACCCCTGTTCGGCCAGCGCCCCGGCACAAGCCGCCCCCGAGCGCAGCGACACGTCTCTTTCGGCGGAAAACCCGCCGAGCAGGACGGCAACATGCTTTTTCATTTTTCTATCCGCAGATGACCGGTGAATCGCTCGAAGAGCGGGCCGCCCGCCTCCCCTACGGCGAAAATTATCCCTTTGCCAGAGCCTTACTCGCTCGGCTTCGACAAAAACTTGAAGCCTTGCCGGGTCAGGATTTTCACCGCCGCCTGGGAGGTGAGGAAAGCCTCGAAGCTTGCCGCATTGGCATTCTTCGAACTCGCGACGACCGCGACAGGATAAACGATCGGCGCGTGGCTGTCGGCGGGAAAAACATCAACGACGCGGACTTTCGGCTCGGCTTTCGCGTCGGTCGCATAGACGACGCCGAATTTGGCTTCGCCGCGCGCCACGAGCGCGAGAGCGTCACGGACATTGCTGGCCTGCGCCAGCTTGGGTTCCACCGCACTCCAGACCCCGAGCTCGGTGAAGGCCTCTTTGGCGTAGATCCCCGCCGGGCAGGACGCCACCGTGCAGACGGCGATCTTGCCGTCGCCGGTGAGCGCCGCGAGATCGAAGCCCGGGGCGATTTTGAGCTTTGTGTCGCCGCCGGCCGGTTCGACGAGGACAAGATTATTGCCGAGCAAATCGCGGCGCGTGCCGGGCGCTAGAAGATTTTTCTTCTGCAAATAATCGATCCATTTGGTGTCGGCCGAGATGAAGACATCTGCCGGCGCGCCCTGCTCGATCTGTTTGGCGAGCACGCCGGACGAGCCATAAGAAATGGCCACGGCCTGGCCCTTCGCCTGAACGAAAATGGGCTGGATCGCGTTAAGCGCCGTCGCAAGGCTTGCCGCTGCGAAGACGACGAGCTTGCCGCTCGTCTGTGCGAAGGCCGCGCCGGCTGGCGCCAGCACGAGCATTCCGAGGGCACAAAAAGCCACGATCCGCCGGACTGAAACGAACATCCTACCCCCCGAAGAGCCTTGCGACGGCAGCGCCAAACGCCGAGATCGAGCGGGTTTATGCAATGATTAAGACGCATCGTGCAATAATAAACTATACACGAGTTTATATAGCTTGCCGCGCAAAAGCCCGTCTTCGCCCATGCCCCCGCCGCCCGATCTATCTGTCCCAGCACCGCTGATCGAGGCCGTCAAAATCGGCGGCGCGCAGACGAAGCCTGGCGACGTAACCTATCGGGTTCTCGATCCAGGCCGCGAGGAAGAATTAGGCGCCAAACCAACGCCGCCGCAGCCCGCCGCCAAAAGCGGCGAGAAGCGGAGCGAGGCGCGCCGCCGGACGCGCCTGCTCTCCGGTAAAATTCTCGATCTCGAGAACAAATTTCTCATCGACTGCCAAATCAACAATCGTTCCGCGCATGGCGTGCGGTTGATCCTTGTCGCGAAAATCAAAGTGCCGCGGCGGTTTCGTCTGTTCAGCGATATCGACGGTGAGCTCGCCGAGGCCGTCGTCGCCTGGCAACGCGGCCAGAATATCGGCGCGACTTTCATAAAAAATAGGCCCGCCGCGCTGACGGCGGCGGCGATCACCGCCCTCCGCAAGAAGATCTACGTCGTCTGAACGCAGTCAGCGGGCGACGATCAAGCCGCGTGGGGTCACAACCACCCATTGCCCGTGCCGCTCTTCGATCGCAAGTACACGGCCGACACCTGGAACAATCGATCCGAGCGCCACACGATAGACCGCATCGTCCGGACCTACGAGCACGGCGCCATCGGCGTGCAGCACTACATGGTCATGGAGTTCGTCGACGGTCGCAGCCTCGAGGGTTACATCGAGGCGGGCGAACTCGACATCCCGCTCGGC
>JAJXZN010000094.1 GCA_021780015.1 Pseudomonadota bacterium | reverse complement strand
TGCGCCCGAGGCGGCGGCAAACGACCACGATTCAGCCAAGGTCGCCGCGGCCGCGGGCGGCGACGCCGATGCGTCGCATCTCTCAAAAGCAAAGAAACACGCCAAAATCGGCAAGGCGAAATCGCACGCAAAAGTCGCGGCGAAAGCGCCGCACGGCAAGCACAAATTGGCCAAAGCCGGCAAAGCCTCGAAATCGAAGCTCGCGCTTCACAAAACAAAAGCCAAACCCGCCAAGCTCGCAAAAGCCAAGCTCGCAAAAGCCAAGCCGCATAAAGGCGCCGCCAAAAAAGTCGCCGCCAAGACGCTCAAGGCGAAAAAGCTCGCCAGCAAATCGCACGCGAAACATTCGGCGCATTCGGCCAGCTCCGACAATTGAGCTGGCCACCAGCCGGATTGAATCACGGCAAGGCCGCGATTATCTCTCCTCGGCTCGATTGTGCGCGAGAGGAAGCCATTCATGACTGACACGCGTCGGCCACCGATCTTTCCGCTTTCGATCCTCACCGGCTTCCTCGGCGCCGGCAAGACGACCCTGCTCAACACATTGCTGCGGGCGCCGGAACTCGCCGATTGTCTCGTCCTCATCAATGAATTCGGCGAAGTCGGCCTCGATCATCTCTTCGTCGAGAAAGTCGACGGCAATGTCGTCGTCATGGCTTCGGGTTGCCTCTGCTGCACGATCCGCGGCGATCTTGTCGCTACGCTCGAAGACCTGCTGCGCCGTCGCGACAACGGCCGGATTGCGCCGTTCAATCGTGTGATTATCGAGACGACGGGCCTCGCCGATCCGGCGCCGATCCTGCACACGATCATGTATCATCCTTATTTCATGCTGCGCTTCCGGCTCGACGGCGTGATCACCGTGGTCGATGCGTTGACCGGCGATGCGACGCTCGATCGCCATTCCGAGGCGGTGAAACAGGCGGCCGTCGCCGACCGGCTGGTCATAACCAAAAGCGATCTTCTTGCCGAAGGGGATGCGCGGCTCGCGGCTTTGCAGGCCCGGCTCGCGGCGCTCAATCCGACCGCGGTTGAGCGTAATGCGGCGCGCGGCGAAGCGACGCCGGCGGCGCTCCTCAACGCCGGGCTTTATGATCCGGACAAGAAAACACCCGACGTGCGCCGCTGGCTGAACGCCGAAGCCTTGGATGATCACGCCGCGCATCACCAGCACGATCACCATCATGGCCATGGCGCGCATGAGCATGGCGCGGCCGCCCATGACATCAACCGGCACGATGCGCGCATCCGTGCATTCGCCTTGCGCCATGACAAGCCGGTGCCGCTTGCGGCCGTCGATATGTTCTTCGAATTGCTGCGCAACGCGCATGGCGCGCATCTGCTGCGGGTCAAAGGGATTATTGCCCTTGACGACGATCCGGCCCGGCCGCTCGTCGTACATGGCGTGCAGCATATCTTTCATCCGCCGGCGCGGCTCGACGCCTGGCCGGATGACGATCATACGACCCGCATCGTCTTTATCCTGCACGATATGGCGCCGGATTTTGTCCGCGGCTTATGGAACGCCTTCATGGGCGTGGGGGCGGACACGCCCGATGCCGCGGCTCTGACGGAAAACCCGCTGAAAATATCGTCCGGCGGCCTGCTCGCTTAGAGCGGGATGCGAAAAAGTGTCGGCGGTTTTCGCAAAAAAACCGCTCTAAACGACGTGATCTAGGTCTCGTCCGCGGGCGATACTTTGCCGCCCTTGCCGTTCGGCGGCTCGCGCAGGATGAAGCCCTGTTTCGCCAGCTCCGGCAGGTTGACATTCATGACCGGCGGCGGCGCATCAAAGAGATTGGCCGCCTTGAACCGGCGATAGATTTCGAAATTCAATTCGCTCGTGGTGCTTTTCATCGTCGTCACGTCGGCGACATAGCAATAGAGCTCGAAGTTGAAGACCGCGCCGGTGATTTCGGCGAAGACGACGAAGGGGGCGGGCTTCTTCAGCACGTTCTTGTTGGTCGCGGTGACGTCGAGCAGGATCTCGCGCGCCTTTTGCGGATCGGCCGCCGCATTCACCGGAAGAGTGAGCTTGAGACGGCCGGTTTTGTCTTCGCGGACATAATTCTTGACGACGCCGGCGACGAGATCGGCGTTGGGGATCACCACCGCGGCGCGATCGAACGTCTCAATCTCGGTCGAACGAACATTGATGCGGCGGACGAAGCCTTCGTTCGGGCCGACCGAAATCCAGTCGCCGACGCGGATCACCCGTTCCCACAGCAGGATCAAGCCGGAGACGAAATTGTTGACGATCGATTGCAGGCCAAAGCCGATACCGACCGAGAGCGCGCCGGCGACGATCGCGAGCTTGGCGAAATCGACGCCGATATAAGCGAGCGCGAAACCGAGCGCCAGGATACGCCCGACATAGCCGATGCTGGTCTTGATCGCATTGCGCAGGCCGAGATCGAGCCGCGTATGCGGCAGGAAACTCACTTCGAGCCAGCGCTCGACGATGCGGGTTGCGGCGAAGCCGGCGGCGAAGATGACGAGCGTGAAGACGATGCGCGACAGCGAGATCGTCACATTGCCGATCTTGAAGCCGAAGAAAGCCGCGTAGAGATAGCCGGTGACGTCCGCCGATTGCACGCCCCAAGGCGCCAGCGCCGCCAGTGCGGCGACGAGGAAAATCACGACTTTGCCGATGCCGGCGCCGAGAATGGCGAATTGCTCGAACGCCTCGCGGCTGAGCCCCGTCGAGAGCATGACGCTGCGTCCGAACGGCGTCGTCGCGGTCATGCCGCGGCCGACGACCTGATCGACCAGCATGATCAGCATCACGGTCAGCGCGCCGACGCCGCCGACCCAGACGACCTGATCGACGATGAACTGGCTCAAGTTCATGTAGCCGACGAGGACAGCGGCAAACACGACGAGGATGATCGCCCACAGCACCGTGCGCAGAATGCCGAACCAATTGGCCGCGGGGTCGGTGCGAGGTCCGAAGACCTGCTCGGTTTCATCTTCCTCGCTTTGGCCGATCCAGAGGCTCGCGGCGAGCGCCGCGGCGACGGCAAAGGCGCAAAGGCCGCGGAAGAACATCTGGCTCGCCCAGGAAGATTCGATGACCTGGCCGAGCGCGTTGACGACGCGGCCTACCGAGACGAGCACGGTGACGATCAGTACCGTCCGCAGAACCTGCGCGGCGGCATCGTCGTCGAGGCTGAGAAGGCGCCACTCGCGTCGTCTCGGCGCCAGCATGGCCTGGGCGAGGCCGGCGGCGATGGCGATCCGCAAAATCGCAAAGAAGAATGTACGCGCGAGGCCCTGCTGCTTCAATTCGATGAGGCCGAACCCATGGGCGAGCCCGCTGGCGGCAAAGACGGCGCCGATCGGAAACAAGGCGATGACGAACAAGACGCGCCAAGCGGCGAGAATTTTCTGCAGCGGCGTCGGCGCCGTCTCTTGCGGCTTGCGAAACGCGGCGCGACGCGCCGTGCGGCTCAACGGCCAGTAAAAGACGACGATCACGGCCAGGACCGCCCAAAAGATCGGCGCCCGCCAGCCTGCAAGCTTGCCGGCGCTTTCCGTGAGCCAGGCGCCGGTTCTCTTGTGGAGCGCGAGAATGTTGCCGGGAATTTCGCTGAAGACATCGCGCCAGAGGGATGGGCTGGCGAGGCTCGGCTCCTGCTGGAGCAGCGATTGCGCGAGCCGTGCGCGCAATCGTGCGGCGATCGTATCCTGCGCCTGCTGCGTCTGGACGACGAGCAGATTGGCCCGTTTCACCAAAGTATCGAGGTCGTCGTAGGCTTTCTGGCGCTTCGCCCGCTCGGCCGTGACCACTTTGGCTTCCGGCGGCGCATTGGCAGCCGGTTCGGGGCCGAGTTGGTCGAGCTGCGCCTTCTGGGCGGCGAGCCGCGGCGTCAGATGATCGAGGAGCTTTTGCAGCAGCGGCCCTAAGGGCTGCGTTTCATCCTGAAGCTTTTGCAGCACTTCCTTGG
>JAJXZN010000281.1 GCA_021780015.1 Pseudomonadota bacterium | reverse complement strand
AAAAAGGCAATTCCGTTCCTTTCCGGCGCAGCACATCAGATTGCTGAGGGGTCAGAAGCCGGCGCCACTCGGCATCGGTATGGGTGATCTCATAGGCCGGCTCGGCTTTGGCGGCCTGGCTCTTGGCCAAGCGGCTGAAACCGAAGGCGGCAACGCCGGCAAAGCCGGCGATGGAAAATGCTCTGCGGGTCAGCATTTTGATTTCCTCTATCCCTAGGCTGGCAGCTCTCGCGATTTTAGCCGCCTTTGGCTAGGAGATACGAGCCGGACCGGCAGGGCGTTACGCCTCCGGCCCGCCTTCACAGACAGTTGAAAGAATAAACCCGCTTCATGGCCGCCCCGCTTCTCAGTCTTCAATCGATCCGTTTGAGCTTCGGCGGTACGCCGCTCCTGACGGAGGCGGAGCTCACGCTCGCCGCCGGCGACCGGCTCTGCCTCGTCGGCCGCAACGGCTCCGGCAAATCGACTTTGCTGAAGATCGCCGCCGGGCTGGTCGAGCCCGACGGCGGCCGGCGCTTTCTGCAGCCGGATGCGAGCCTGCGCTATCTGCCGCAAGAGCCGGATTTTTCCGGCTATGCCGCGGCGCTCGATTATGTCGCCGAAGGGTTGAGCCCGGTGGATGGCCCGCACCTCGGCCGGGCGCTCCTCAACGAGCTTGGCCTGAGCGGCGAAGAGGATCCGTTGCGGCTTTCCGGCGGCCAAGCACGGCGCGTCGCCCTGGCGCGGGTTCTGGCGCCGGAACCGGACATTCTGCTGCTCGACGAGCCGACCAACCATCTCGATCTGCCGACGATCGAATGGCTCGAGGCGAAGCTCGCCGCCCTGCGCTCGGCGCTCGTGCTCATCAGCCACGACCGCCGTTTCCTGCACAATCTGACGAAGAAAACCGTCTGGCTCGACCGCGGCCTGACCTTCAACCGCGATCGCGGCTTCGCCGAATTCGAGGCGTGGCGCGACCAGATGCTGGAGGAAGAGGAGCTCAAACAGCACAAGCTGGCGCGGAAAATCGCCGCGGAGGAAGATTGGCTGCGCTACGGCGTCACCGCCCGGCGCAAGCGCAATCAGAAGCGGCTCGCCGATCTCCAAGGCTTGCGCAAAGACCATCGCGAGCATCGCCGCGCGACGGGGCAAGTGAAATTCGCCGCGGGCGAGGCCGAGGCGGCACCGGCGCTGGTCATCGAGGCGCGCAACATTGCCAAGGCCTATGGCGAGCGGCCGATTGTCAAGGATTTCTCGGCCCGTATCCTGCGCGGCGACCGGCTCGGCCTTGTCGGCGCCAACGGCGCGGGCAAGACGACGCTCATCAATCTCTTGACCGGTGTGCTGACGCCCGATGCCGGCGAGGTGAAGCAGGGCGCCAATCTCGCCATGGCGAGCCTCGACCAGAATCGCGCCTCGCTCGATCCGGCGACGAGCCTGAAGGATGCGCTCACCGGCGGCGGCAGCGATTATGTCGAGGTCGCCGGCGCCCGCAAACACGTCATCGGCTATATGCGCGACTTTCTGTTCGGGCCGGAACAGGCAGGCACGCCGATCGGCCGGCTTTCCGGCGGCGAACGCGGCCGGCTGATGCTGGCGCGTGCGCTCGCTCAGCCGACCAATCTGCTCGTCCTCGACGAACCGACCAACGATCTCGATCTCGAGACGCTCGATCTGTTGCAAGAATTGCTCGCCGATTACAAAGGCACGGTGATCCTCGCAAGTCACGACCGCGACTTTCTCGACCGGATCGCAACCTCGGTCCTTGTCGCCGAAGGCAATGCCCGTTGGACCGACTATGCCGGCGGCTATTCCGACATGGTGGCGCAGCGCGGCCAAGGCCTCAGCGCGAGCCCGGTCCTGAAACCGGCCCGTGAAAAGACCGATCCGAAGGCGCAGATCGCCGCGCCGAAAGCCAAGCGCAAATTGTCCTTCAAGGAAAGGCACGCGCTCGAAAGCCTGCCGGCGCGCATGGAGGCTTTGCGCGCCGAGGCGGCGCGGCACAAGGCGGTGCTCGCCGATGCCGACCTCTATCGCCGCGACCGGGCGAAATTCACCGCGGCGACCGAGGCTTTGGCCAATGCCACAATGGCCCTGAGCGAGGCCGAAGACGAATGGATGGCGCTCGAAATCCTCCGCGAGGAGATCGAAGGCTGACCTCTGCGCCCATCGGCCGGTATCGCCGCCCCGCGAATTTTGCTACCAGAGCGCTACGGCAAAGATTATGTTCAAAAAACTTTATCAATGGACGCTTTCGCTGGCTGAAAGCCGCCATGCGCCTTGGGCGCTGGGGCTTATCGCCTTTGCCGAAAGCTCGTTTTTTCCGATTCCGCCCGACACGATTCTCGTGCCGATGGCGCTGGCGCGCCCGAAGCGGGCCTTCCTCTATGCGCTCATCTGCACCCTCGCCTCCGTCGCCGGCGGCCTGCTCGGCTATGCGATCGGCGCGCTGCTCTATGCGACGCTCGGCCAATGGCTCATCCATGTTTATGGCTATGGCGCACGCGTCAACGAGGTGCGCGCGCTTTATGCGCATTGGGGCTGGGCCATCATCCTCATCAAAGGGTTGACGCCAATCCCGTTCAAGATCGTAACGATCACCAGCGGGCTTCTCGCCTATAGTCTGCCGCTCTTTGTGCTGCTATGTCTCATCACGCGCGGGGCGCGCTTCTTCCTGCTCGCCGCGGTGCTCAACCGTTATGGCGCGCCGATCAACGGCTTGTTAGAGCAATACTTCGGCTATTTCCTGCTGCTTCTTGCTGCCGCCGTAATTCTCGGCTTTGTCGTCGCCGCGCATATGGCGTGAGGGACGATGGGCGAAACCTATTTCCGTGATGTGCATGCCGCGCGTGCAGCATGGCTGATCCTCATCATCGCGGCGGCAACGATCGCCGGCGCCTGGATCTTCCAGGCTTTCGGCTACGCGCCCTGCGAACTCTGCCTCAGCGAGCGCATTCCTTATTATGTCGGCGTTCCCGTGGCCGCGGCGACGCTCGTCTTCGCTCTGCGCCGTAGCCGCGTTCTGATGCTCGCCGGATTCATCCTGCTGTTCCTGATCTTTGCATTCAGCGCCGGCTTCGGAATCTATCATGCCGGCGTCGAATGGCATTTCTGGGCGGGACCTTCGGCCTGCACCGGCGATGCGCTGAGCAAGGTGACGACGATGCAGGATTTCCTGCATCAATTGCAGACGCAGAAGGTCGTGCGCTGCGATGCGGTGGCGATCCGCATCTTCGGACTTTCGCTGGCCGGGTGGAACGCGTTGATCTCGGCGGCGCTGGCAATCATCGCCGTCTGGGGCGCGCGGAAGGTCGGCTGATTATTCCGCTTCCGCCGCAAGCCTTGCCCGGGCGCGCAGCTTTTCCGTTTCGCTCTTCAATTGGCCGCAGGCGGCGAGAATGTCGCGGCCGCGCGGCGTGCGTACCGGGCTCGCATAGCCGGCGTTGAAGACGATGTCGGAAAAGGCTTCGATCTTGTCCCAATCCGAACATTCATACTGCGTGCCCGGCCACGGATTGAACGGGATCAGATTGATCTTGGCCGGAATGCCCTTGAGCAGCCGCACCAGTTCGCGCGCCTCTGCGGGGGAATCGTTGACGCCTTTCAGCATCACATATTCGAAGGTGATGCGCCGCGCGTTCGAGGCGCCGGGATAGTCGCGGCAGGCGGCGAGCAGATCCTTGATCGGATATTTTTTATTGAGCGGCACGAGCGTGTCGCGCAGGTTGTCACGCACCGCATGGAGCGAGATGGCGAGCATCGGACCGGCCTCGGCGCCGAGCCGTTCGATCTGCGGCACGACACCGGCGGTCGAGACGGTGATGCGGCGTTTCGAGACCGAGAGCCCGTCGCCGTCGGCGAGAACGCCGACCGCATCGCGCACATTGTCGAAATTATAGAGCGGTTCGCCCATCCCCATGAAGACGATATTGGTGATCGGCCGCGTCTCGCCCTGCGGCAGCAGGCCG
>JAJXZN010000234.1 GCA_021780015.1 Pseudomonadota bacterium | reverse complement strand
GGCAAGTTACATGATTGCCGGGCGCGGCACGCCGGACCAGGCGCCGGCGCGGCTGTTTGCCTATCGCGAGCCGGAGCTTTTCGCCGCGTTGATGGAACGGCTGATCGATGGGTCAGTCGCTTATCTGTCGCGCCAGATCGAGGCCGGCGTCGATTGCGTGCAAATTTTCGACACTTGGGCCGGCGCGCTGGCGCCGGCGGAATTTGCCCGCTGGTGCCTGATGCCGGTGAAGCGGATCATTGCCGCCGTGCGGCTTCGTCACCCGCAAACCAAGGTCATAGCTTTCCCGCGTGGCGCGGGCTTGGCGTTGACGACTTATGCCGCCGAAACCGGCGCCGATGCGCTGGGGCTCGATACATCCGTCGATCCCGCTGCCGCGAATGCGCTCATCCCCGAAGGCGTGGTCCTGCAAGGCAATCTCGATCCTTTGGCTTTGGTGGCGGGCGGTGCGGCGCTCCGCGAAGCGAGCGGCAAGATCCTTTCGGCATTCCGGCAGCGGCCGCATATTTTCAATCTCGGCCACGGCATCGTGCCGGAAACGCCGCTCGACAATGTCGAAGCCCTATTGGCACTGCTGCGGGGGGAGGCCTGACGTGGATCAATTCTATCTTTGGATCAAAGCACTGCACATCATTGCCGTGATCGCCTTCATGGCCGGCATGCTCTATCTGCCGCGGCTCTTCGTCTATCATGCAGGCGCCGAAAAAGGCTCGCCGCAATCGGAAACGTTCAAGGTGATGGAGCGCCGGCTCGAGGTCGCGATCATGCGTCCGGCGCTCATCGTCGTTTATGCGACCGGCTTGACGCTCGCGATCAAAGGGCAATTTTTCCGCGCCGCCTGGCTGAACTGGAAATTCGTCCTGGTTCTCGCCATGACCGCGATCTATTTTTATCTGATCGCGATGCGGCTTCGCTTCGCTGCCGACCGCAACAGGCATGCGGCGAAATTTTATCGCATCCTGAACGAGATCCCGACGCTGCTGCTGATCGGGATCGTCATTCTCGCGGTGGTCAAGCCGGGCGGCGTGATGTAATTCGCAAGTCCTCAATCGTGTGACGGATGTGGCACGGCTGTAGGGAAACGGCTGCAGCGCTCGGGAATCCGGTATCGCTCACGCTTCGCCAAAGTTAATGTCGGCCCGAGGTTGTTGAATATCCTCAGGGGGCATTATGATTCGATCCATTGTTTTGGCAGCCGTTTCATCGGTTGCGCTCGGTTCGGTCGCGGTTGCGGCGGATTTGCCGAGCACCAAGGGCCCGCCCGTCTATGCGCCGCCGCCGGCGGTCTTTTCCTGGACGGGGGCTTATGTCGGCGGCCAGGTTGGCTACGAATGGGGCCAGACATCCTTTTCGGTTTTTAACCCCTTCACCGGCACATTCACGGGCGGTTTTCCCGGTTATACCGAGCGTGGCATCGTCGGGGGCGGCCATGTCGGCTACAATTATCAAATCAGCCAATTCGTCATCGGCGTCGAAGGCGATGTGAATGGCGCGGGCTATAATGGCAGCGAGTTGATCGGCGTCACCTCGCTCGGCGAGCGCATTGCGGTCGACGGCTCGATCCGCGGCCGCGTCGGCGTGGCGTTCGATCGGCTGCTCGTCTATGGCACCGGCGGCGGCGCCTTCGGCTCGATCCGCGAAAGCGTCGTGACGCCCTTGACCAGCGATGCGAGGACGACTGGCCGCGTCGGCTGGACGGTCGGCGGAGGTGTCGAATATGCCATCGACAACAATTGGTCGGTGCGCGGCGAATATCGCTACACCGATTATGGCCGCTACAGCCTTACTTACGAGAACGCTCCGGTCACATTGCGCTATCATGCGACGGATAATCGCGTTCAGGCCGGCTTCAGCTATCGGTTCGATATGTTCGAGCCGCCGGCGCCGGTGGTGGCGAAGTACTGAGGCCCAAGCCGATCGGAAGGCTCGCGGCCGGCAGGACACTGCCGGCCGTCTGTTTTGGCAGATCGACATTGCGGGGCGCCGCACGAACCCGACAACCGGCGGATGGTGTGTCTGGGCCGCTACACGCATCGGAAAATGCGCCACGCCAGGCAATCTCCGCTTTTCGCATCCGTCCCGAAGATTATGATGCTCTTCACGCATTTTTTATTTTTTGGAAGGGGGAGCAGGATGATTCGCTCGGCGATATTGGCGGCTGCCGCGTCAGCCGTTCTGGCATCGGCCGCATTGGCTGCCGATCTGCCCACCACCAAGGGTCCACCGGTCTATACGCCGCCGCCGCCCCCGGTCTTTTCTTGGACCGGCGTCTATCTCGGCGGCCAGGTTGGCTATGAATGGGGGACCACCGACGGGAGCTATACGCAAGTCGTGCCGCCGATCGTCGGCGCTGTGGCCGTTCCGGGCGGGACCTTCTTCCGCTCCTTTGGCCATAACGCCTCGGGCGTCGTCGGCGGCGGCCATGTCGGCTATAATTATCAATTCAACCAATTCGTTGTCGGTCTCGAAGGCGATGTGAACGGGTCGAGCTATCAAGGCTCGAGCTTGATCGCGCCGGCCTTCGTGCTTCTGTCCCGCGAGCGCACGCCGGTTGACGCATCGATCCGCGGCCGTGTCGGCGTCGCATTCGATCGCGTGCTGGTTTATGCCACGGGCGGCGGCGCCTTCGGCGGTTTCGAAACGAGCCTGTTCGATACGACGACCGGCTTCGGCGAAACGCATCATCCGGGCCGCCTCGGCTGGACGGTTGGCGGCGGCGTCGAATATGCCATCGACAACAATTGGTCGGTGCGCGCCGAATATCGCTACACCAATTACGGCGGCTTTGACGTCTCCTACACCACGCTGACGACCACGCCGATTACGGTCCATTACAATGCGACCGACAACCGGGTTCAGGTCGGCTTCAGCTATAAGTTCGGCGAACCGCCGCCTCCGCCTCCGCCGGTCGTGGCCAAATATTGAGAAAAAAACATCTGCAAGCCTGACTTTTGAGCCGGCGGTCTCCCCGCCGGCTTTTTCTTGTGGCGAACAAAGCGGCAATATTCGGCGGATAGAACGGAACATTGTCGCCGGGCGGACACAGCGCTTCGGAAAGCGACGCCGCGGCTGGTTAAGGCGTTGTCCGGCCGGGGATTTGCTCTAAAGATGCCCCTGAGATCGCTTTATTTGAGGCCTTTCGGGAGAGATGATTCGCGCCCTGCTCATGTCGAGCGCCGTTGCAGTCCTCTGCGCGGGCAGCGCTTTGGCGGCCGACCTCCCCAGCGCCAAAGGGCCGCCGGTCTATGCGCCGCCGCCACCGCCGCCGCCATCCTGGACCGGATTTTATATCGGCTTGAACGCCGGCTACGGCGGCGATCAAGTCCGCTACAATCATTTCAGCCGCGGCATCCTCGATAATTCCGGGAGCCTGTCGTCGAGCGGCTTTCTTGGCGGCGGCACGGCGGGGTTCAATTATCAGTTCCCGACCACGAATTACGTCGTCGGCGTCGAAGGCGATTTCGACGGCTCGACGGTGCGCGCCACCGATAACAGCCCGTTTGGGGTCGGCGGCGGGTCGATCCCCAATGATACCAAGCTCGACTGGTTTGCGACGGCGCGGGCCCGCTTCGGCTATGCCTTCGGCGACATTCTGCCCTACGTGACCGGCGGCGCCGCCTTCGGTCATGTCGACCAATATCGCGTCGGGCCGGGCGGCGATCCGTTCGGCAATTTTTCAGTCGGTTCGACGCAGACCGGCTGGACGGCCGGCGCCGGCATCGAATATCAAGTCACGCATAATCTCTCGGTGAAGGCCGAATATCTGCACGTCGATCTTGGCCGGCAATATTATCAGACGCCGGGCGAATTCGCCTTTGCGCCCGCCAACGATCATTCCTCGCATCCGACGTTGAATGTCGTCCGCGCCGGCGTGAATTGGAAATTCGAATGGCTGACGCCGCCGACGCCGGTCGTGCCGAAATATTGAGATCAAAAACGTTTTGGTGCGCATCGGGGACC
>JAJXZN010000057.1 GCA_021780015.1 Pseudomonadota bacterium | reverse complement strand
ACTTCACCCCGCGTCTCATCCAGGCCATTCAAAACTACCTGCAAGCCTACGAAGTGTGTCTGCGGCGCGTCATCGCGGCGTCGCCTACCGCCGGCCAGCAGCCGGAGCAAATCGCCAAGGCGGCGGTCAAGACCTGCCGGGAAAAGGACGCTGACGTCAGAGCGACAAGAAAGACGGTGTATGGGTTCCCGAGCGTCGACAATTTCATGGCCGGGCAGAGCGACAGAATATTGGCCTTCAGCATGCAGCTGGCAAAGGCCCACATCGAAAGCTCGAGCCGTCGTTAGCGTGGCCTTCCATCATGGCGCGCAAAAGGCCGAGGCGATTTAGATATGCTTTTGAAATCAGCTTGTTATGCTGGTGCTGCAAGAGAGGATTGAACTCTCGACCTCTCCCTTACCAAGGGAGTGCTCTACCACTGAGCTACTGCAGCTTATTGCCTGACGGTCGGGCGCGGACGGTCGAAGCGCCGGCTATGTCGCATAGGCGGGGCCGATAGGCAAGCCGGCGTCAGACGCCGCTGGTGGCGGCCGCGCGGCGGCGCTCCAATTCGGCATTGAGGGCAGCCCCGACCAGCACGATCAGGACCGAGACCCAGATCCAGGTCATGAAGCCGATGACGGCGCCGAGCGAGCCATAGACGCGGTCGTAACTATCGAAGGCCGCGACATACCAGGAAAAGAGAATCGAGGCGCCGAGCCAGGCAAAGGTGGCAAGGACGCTGCCCCAGGTCATCCATCGCCATCGTCCGCCGATCCGGCTCGGGCCGACGCGATAGAGAATGTCGAGAGCGATCGTATCGCTGACGAACAGGACCGGCCAGCGCAGCCAATCGAGCAATTTGTCGAGCGAAGAATGAAAGCCCGCAAAATTCCAGACAATGGGCAAGACGACGACGCCGGCGAGCGCCACGACCATGAAGACGACCGCGGCACAGGTCATCGCCAGGGTCGTCGCGTAGAAACGCAGCAGGCTGCGTTTCTCTCTTTCGCCATTGACGACGTTCAGCGCATCGAACAGCGCGCTCATGCCGGAATTTGCGCTCCACAAAGCGATGAGAAAGCTGCCGAGGAAGGTCAGATTTTGCACGCTGTTGCTGTGGCCGGCAACGCGCATGATCTGGTCGCGGATGAGGCCGATGACGCTCTGCGGGAAAACGTCTTTCAGCAGATTGAGATGGCTCGCGATCGTGTGCGGATCGGCGAACATGCCATAGAGCGAGACGATCGTTGCGATGGCCGGGAAAATCGCCATCAGCCCGAAAAAGGCGACGCTGCCGGAATTGGCCACGAGGCGGTTGCGGCTGATGGACAAGAAGACCCGGCGCGCCAGATCGAATATGGCCGGCCCTCCACCGGCCGGCGCCGCGATCCCTCTGTCGTAATTAACGTCGTCTAACCTATTCATGGATCATTTGAGCGAGAGAAGCCAAAGAAACGCAGGACTTAGACTTTCGAAAGTCGAGTTCCCGCTCTAATCCGCTCGAATTAATCTTCGCATTGCCCATCCCTTTGTCCCATCGGAAAAAACTCTTCCTCGCACGATGCGACGGAAACCGATTGTTATCCTTCTGCCCCCTAGATTAGCAGCGCCAGCGTAAGATGAGCGGCCAGAATGACCTATCCTGTGTTCAAAGACATCGATGCTCCGGCCCGGGATACCGAAACGTCGGCGGAGGAGATTGCCCGCCGCGCTGAAGCCATCGTCAATCCGGCGTCCGGCCTTGCCAACGATTACCTAAATCTTTTCAATGAGATCGTCATGCTCATCGAGCAATTGCCGGCCATGCCCGAATTGATCGAAGATATCCTCACGTGGCGGCCGGTGACCTACCAGGCTTATTTTGCGAAATCGATCCTGCCCGGCAGCGTTTCGGCGCTCGAGGCTTACGCCAAGCTCGATCTTTCGTTCCGCCGCGACTTCGAAACGGTCGTCGCCGATCTCGACCGGCGTGCGGTCGGTTCCGTCGTCGCGATCCGCCGGCAGTACAAGAAGCAATGCGATACGGCCTCTCCGGCGATGATCGAAATCTGCGAACGCGCCGGCTCGGCGCTACGCGAGGTGCTGTCGACGGCGAGTGACCTCGTCAATCACGGCCGCCGCATCGAGCGCGAAAGCGAGCAGGAACGCGCCGACCGGCTGATCTATGGCACGCTGCGGCGCGTCGGCTGAACCGTCGCGGCGGTCTTCAAACTTTCCATCGCATCGTATTTCGCCGAAAGCCGCGGCGCAGGCCGGCGCCCTTGACGGAAACGGGCAAATCTCTTCCTGTCCGGACGCGCACGGTGCGCCATGGAACGAACCGTTTTGACGTCAACCCTCATGCTTGGTGCCGATGCGGCGGACATCGCCAAGGCTGCCGAGATTCTCCGCGCCGGCGGGCTCGTTGCTTTTCCAACCGAGACCGTCTTCGGCCTTGGCGCCGATGCCACCTCGGATCGGGCGGTTGCCAAGATTTACGCGGCCAAGGGGCGGCCCGCGTTCAATCCGCTGATCGCCCATGTCGCCGATCGCGCGGCGGCGGAAAGGCAAGGCCGGTTCTCAGCAGCGGCCGCGGCCTTGGCGGCGGCCTTTTGGCCGGGACCGCTGACCCTTGTTTTGCCCTTGGCCGAAGGCGCGCGCGTCTGCGCTCTCGCCCGCGCCGGGCTCGACAGCGTCGCGCTGCGCGTGCCGTCGCACCCGGTGGCGCAACGGCTTCTCGCCGCCGTGGGCCGGCCGCTCGCCGCGCCGTCGGCCAACCCATCCGGCCGCGTCAGCGCTGTCACCGCCGCGCATGTGCGCGAAGATTTCGCGGGCAGGATCGATGCGATCATCGAAGGCGCGGTCGATGTCGGCGTCGAGTCGACGATCATTGGCTGCCTGACGGAGACGCCGGTGCTATTGCGTCCGGGCGGCGTGCCGCGCGAGGCCATCGAAGCCGTGCTTGGCGCGAGGCTCGAAGACGTGGCGCCCGATGCCGCCATTCGCGCGCCGGGCATGCTTGCCGCCCATTACGCGCCGCGGGCGAGACTGCGGCTCAACGCGGCGCGGCGCGAGCCGGGCGAAGCCGGGCTCGATTTCGGCGGCCACTTCACGCCAGGCGCCGATGTCCTCGATCTGTCGCCGCGCGGCGACCTCGTCGAAGCGGCGGCGCATTTGTTCGCCTATCTGCGCCGGCTCGATGCGGATCATGCGGCAATCGCGGTCGCGCCGATTCCTGACGCCGGTCTTGGCGAAGCGATCAACGACCGCCTCAAGCGCGCGGCGGTACGCTAGAGCGTCGGACATTTAAATTGAATCGCTGCGCGCCCATAAGTCTTTCTCATCGCATCGGATTTGTCCGAAACCCGCTTCGCACTTTTCGGTCGATGCGCTAGACGACTTTACCCGGGTTCAAGATATTTCTGGGGTCGAGCGTTTTCTTCAGCGTGCGCATGAGGTCGAGCGCCACGGGGTCCTTGACGCCCGGCAAGAGGTCGCGCTTCAGCCGGCCGATGCCATGCTCGGCCGAGATCGCCCCGTGATATTTTGCAACAATGCCGTGCACGATCGCATTGACCTCATCCCAGCGCGCCAGGAAGGCAGCTTTGTCGGCGCCGACCGGCTGCGAGACGTTGCAATGGATATTGCCGTCGCCGAGGTGGCCGAAGGCGACGAGCCGCGCCCCCGGGATACGCGCCGTCACCGCGGCCTCAACCTCGCGCAAAAAAGCCGGCACCGCGGCGATCGGCACGGAAATGTCGTGTTTGATCGAGCCGCCTTCATGCACCTGGACGTCCGGGATTTTGAGCCGGATATGCCAGAGCGCTTTGCGCGCCTCGGGCGTCACGCCGATCTTCGCCTCTGCGCTGATCGCGCGCGCCGATGCGGCTTCAAGCAAGGTTTGAACACGGTCAGCCAAACCAAGACTTTGGCTCGAAAATTCCAGCAAAGCGTAAAAGGCATGCGGGGCATTGAGCGGATCCGCCCCCGTCGCGTCATGCTTCAGCACGAAATCG